>NZ_JBHXVG010000021.1:154448-170447 GCF_042672405.1 Streptomyces sp. NPDC127197
GAGTGCCCCGGCCCAGGCGCCCGCTGCCCAGAGTGCCCCCGACCTGGCGACCAGCAACCTCAGCGGCGGCATGACCACCAGGATCCCCCTCGGCCTGAGCGCCTCGGGCTCCAACTCGCTGATCCCCACGGCGAGGGAGGCCGCGGCCGCAGTGAACGGGGTCAAGCCGGCGCACGGCAACCTGTGGCTGTAGGGGGAAGACCCGCCGTGCGGAGCCGGCCCTCGGTGGAGTTCGAGGGCCGTCCCTCCGTGCGCACACACCTTGGGTCACCGGGACGGCCACCGTGATCACTTTCCTGGCCGCGCGGCGGTGACGGCGCAGGACCTTCCTCAGTTACGGCTACGGACAACGCGAACCGGACGAGGAGTGAACCATGGTCGTCAGCACGGGCGGAGTACCGGTGGGTGTCGAGGACGGAGTACCGGGCCCGGCGCGGCCCGGACCGGCGGGCAGAACACGGCGGGCGGTGGCTCGTGGTCTGCGCGCCTGCGCGCTCGCCGCCGCCCTGGCAACCCCGGTGGTCGCCGCCTTGCGCCCGCAGCGCCCCCTATCCGGCCCCGGGAACACCGCGGGCGACACCGCCTTCGACCAGACGTACCGCGGTCGCCGCATCCGCGGTGTGTGGACCCCGGCGCGCGGCGCGGCCGAGGACGGCCGTTGGCACGTCACCGTGGACGACCGCCCCCTGCATCTGATGCGCCGCGCCGACGGCACCTGGCTGACCATGGTCGACCACTACTGCTCGTACCGGACACCATTCGAGGCCGCCCGCGCCGCCGTCGACGAACTCGGCCTCGGTCAGCGGCTGCACGACCTGGCTCCGGGACCGGTGGACGCGGAACGCCGGCACATGGGAGACCGGCATGGCGTACGTGCGTAAGGACGCCGCCACGCTCACCGGCGCCGAGAAGCGCCGCTTCGTCAAGGCACTGCTGGAGGTCAAACGGCGGGGCGAGTACGACGAGTTCGTACGGATGCACATCGCGTACTTCTCCGCTGACGGCGAGCGCGGACTGCGCGCCGCGCACATGGCGCCCTCCTTCCTGCCCTGGCACCGCCGGTTCCTGCTCGATGTGGAGGGCGCGCTGCGCCGGGTCGACTCGTCGGTGACTGTGCCGTACTGGGACTGGACGCGCGACCGCACGACCACCTCCGCACCCTGGACGGCGGACCTCCTCGGCGGCAACGGGCGCCGCTCCGACCACCAGGTGATGACCGGTCCGTTCGCCCATCGTGAGGGCAACTGGAACATCAAGCACGTTGTGACCGAAGGGGCGTTCCTCACCCGGGACCTCGGCCGCCCCCGCAACCCGATCGACCTGCCCACGAAGAGCGATCTGGAGTGGGCGCTGAAGGACCCCGCCTACGACGTGGCGCCCTGGAACTCGACGGTCACCCGAGGTTTCCGCAACAAGCTGGAGGGCTGGGGCGCTGGCCGGGGCAGCCCGTCCTGGCGCAACCACAACCGGGTGCACCGCTGGGTCGGCGGGTCCATGCTCGGCGGCGCCTCCGTCAACGACCCCGTCTTCTTGCTGCACCACGCCTTCGTCGACCTGCAGTGGTACCGCTGGCAGCGCCGGCACCGGGGGGCCCGCTACCTCCCCGCGACACCGCCGGGCCCCGGCGACGAGCAGCACAACCGGATCGTGGCACGCCACCAGAAGCTGCCGCCGTGGGATGTGACCCCGGACGAGTTGGAGGACGTCAGCCGGATCTATCGGTACGCGTGAGATGACGCAGATTCAGCAGGTTCATGGGAAAGCCCCGGCGCCTCCGGCGCCGGGGCTTTCAGGTCAGGACTACCGACGTCACCAGACGTCAGTGGCATGCCGGGTCCCGTTATTACTTCTTGTGGCTCTCGTTCTTGCAGAAGTTGCCGACGGCCTTGTTGAGCCCGCCGATCACCGTGACGGTGTTTCCGCACACGTTGATTGGCACGTGGACCGGAACCTGGACCACGTTGCCGGACAGGACGCCGGGCGAGCCTACCGCCGCGGCCTTTGCGCCGGCGTCCGCCGCGGCGAGACCGGCCCCGCTGAGCACCACGGCGCTCGTGCCGAGAGCGACAGCGCCAACCTTCGCGATGCGAGACATCACGTTCTCCTTAGTGACTCGGTAAGTGCGGCAGCAGAACGCGCGACCGCACTTCAGCTCAACGCCACGGCCCTGTACCGGTTACGGCGATCATCTCCGGATCACCCTTCTTGAACAGGGGATTCGCCCGACGAGCGGTGGTTTGCGCTCATGGCCGCCCCCGGTTCTCACGACGCGGAGACGGCGCCGTCGGCTCGGACGGACGGCAGTCCGCTCCGTGACAGGCTCCGGCAGGTGCACGGCGACGAGGCCCTCTGCCTGCGGAGAGGAGTCACGCTCCAGGTCCTGAGTGGGGTCACCCGTCACCGTGACTGCTATCAGTGCCGTGAGTATCGCCCCGCCCGAAGCAGTCCTGATGCCTGCTGAGCTGCGCGTGACCCCGCTGTGAGCAGCGGCCGCCCAACGGCAGATGGTCGGACCTGACGACCTGGATGCCGCTATCCGTGTGTGCGCAGCAGCGCGACGACCTGCCTTTTTTCAGAAACTTACGCGGCTGGGTGTTTCGCCTGGCAAAAGCCGCTAAAAGCCGCATACAGTAGCGACTGTCAGTGACCAATCCGTAACGGATTGTGTCGACTCAAGAACGGAGAGGTAATGCGCAAGTACCAGAAGGCCGCAGTCGTCATGGCCATGCTCGGCAGCGTCGGCTTCCTCGGGGCTGGCGTCAGCCACGCCAGCAACGACGGCCCGAGCCTCGCGCTCGACAACCAGCAGAACCAGGAGTGTGGCAACGACCCCTCCAGCGGTTTCATCAACGCCCTCAACGACGTCAACCTGAGCGTCGCGATCCTCGGCACTGGCGGCGGGAACGAACCGACCAGCTGCGGTCAGAGCTACACCTTCGGCGGCTAGTGATCACTGATTAGGTGCAGGTCCCGGTGCCCGAAGCCAAGTGTCCGGGCCCGGGGCCTGCCCTGGCTTTTCGCCGATTCAAGCGTCCGGAACGTCTCTGTCGTCCAGTCACGGGGGAACGACCGTAAAGGAGAAGGTAGATGCTCAATTCAAAGAAGATCGCAGCGACAGCGGGAGTCCTGTGTGGCTTTGCTCTGATCGGTGCCGCCCCGGCCTTGGGGCATGATGGCTCCGGCAAGTGCATCGAAGACAGCAAGGGCAACGTTCGCTGCGTGCAAACGAGCGAATATCACTTCACCACCGACAAGCACGGAAATGTCCACATCGTCAACAAATCAACGCAAGTCTGCCCCGATTCGCAAGATTCGCAAGGCAAGCATGTCACCTGCACCATCAACGTCACCGTCGGTGGCAAGAAGCTCTGACGTCCAACCGAGGCAGCCGAGGCGCCTGCCGCGCGGTTCCTGCTGCCATTCCCTGGCGTTCACGTCGGCACACGTCTGAGCCGCCTGTCTCGCAGCCGCCGTGTCAGAGTGCTCCAACCAGCGTAAGTCCCCATCTGTACAGCGGAGAATGGCCGGGACCCAATTCTTGGGTCCCGGCCATCCCCGTGTTCTCCCGGCCCTGCACGGGGAGCAGTCATGGTCACAGTTCCTCTCACTGAGAACCATCTGACCCTCTCTCAACTCACTGCGCATCTCGTGATGCGCTAAACGGGAGGCGTCGCACTCGTGGGCGGCGCTGGAGGCGGTGGCAGCGGTGAACGGACCTTCTCCACCATCGCCGCTCCGTTTTGCGAGCCGATTCGCCGGGATGCGCCCGGTCAGCCACGGTTCTGGACGGCCCCCTTGAGGAATCGGCGCTGCATCTCGCGGGCGTATTCGGTGTTCTTGGCCGCTCGTTGCCGCGATTCCTCCGCGCGGCGTTCCAGCCACTCCTGCCGCTGTGCGGCGAACTCGGCCATGCGGGCGTCGCGCTGTTCGTACATGGCCTTGCGCAGGTCGTCCAGGCGGCTGCGGTCGGGAGTCGGGAGGTCCTTCAGCGAGGGGCCTTCCGGGCGGCGCGGGAGGCGCTGCTCGACGGGGAGGATGTCGAAACGGGGTCGGGCAGGGCCTGGTACCAGTAGGCGGTCGAGGCCCAGTCGTCCGACAGGTGCCTCGGCCTGGCGCTCGCTCACCCCACCGTGTCCCTGCCGCTGTCGTGCTCCTCACCCTCCTTCTCCAGCGCCGCATCGTGGCCGGACTCACGCTGGGCGCGGTCAAGAGCTGACAGGGGACGGCCTGTTCGTGGGGGGAAGCGTTGCCGGGATTCGCTCCAGGACGCCGCCCGCGAACACGTCGTACAGCGGCAGGGTTTCCAGGTGGACGTAGCCGATGTGGCAGTCGCAGACGGCCAGTGGGCAGGCGCGGGGACGCAGTGCACTCCGGTAGGAGCCGTCGTACAGGTTGCCCAGCTCCGACCGCACGAAGTGGCAGCGGCGCACTGTGCCCTCGCCGTTCACCGATATGACGGACTCGCCCGTCCGGCAGGGCAGGCCCGCGCTGCGGTGCGGGTGGCGGCTGTACGGGAAGAGCGGGTCGAGGGCGGACCACTGCTCGGCCTCGGCGTCCGTGTACGTGTGACCCTCGGCGGCGTTGACCCAGAGGTATACGTGGGCGGGGAGGTCGGCGCGGAGGCGATGTGCGTGCTCCAGGTGCTCGGGAAGGCCGACGACGCCGACGCTGTGGCGGACGCCGCGGGTGGCCAGGTCGTGGCATTTGGCCAGGAAGCGGTCGTACGGCGTCTGGCCGGGGTGGAAGGTGCACCACAGAGCGAGGGTGTCCAGGTCGGCGGTGTCCAGCCAGTCCGTGCGGCAGCTGAGATTGGTCTGGATCGCCACCCGGTGGATGTGCGACAGCCGGCTCAGTTCCGCGAGCGTGCGCCGGTACCAGGAGCGCACCAGGCCCTCGCCCCACGGCGTGAACAGCAGGGAGAGCCGGTCCTCCCGCTGTGCGGCCGCCCAGGTGGCGAAGCGTTCCAGCGCGGCGCGGTCGGCGGCCAGTTGGGCGCGGGTGTCCCGGCGCTTGGCGAAGGGGCAGTACGGGCAGTCGTAGTCGCACGACGCCAGCGGGCCACGGTAGAGGATCGTGAGGTCCATGCGGCTCCGTCACTTCGGTTCGTACGCGGCCATGCGCTCCCGCACGGCGGCGGAGAACAACTCGGGGCCCAGCGCGTCGGAGTGGGCCAGGCCCTCGGGGGAGAGCCGCAGGAGGTCCGGAGCGGCGGAGTCGTCCAGCCAGCCCCGGTCGTGGAACCGGGCCAGCTCGGCGGCGAAGTCGTCGCCGGGCGCGGTGCCGAAGCGGGTCCGGTAGTCCGCGACGGGCATGCCCTCGGCCTGCAGCAGTGACTGCAGCAGATGACGGCGCCGGGCCTCCTCTGCGCTCATCTGCCAGCCGAAGTCGGCGTGGCGGAAGTCGTCGGTCGCGCGGCCGGTGTAGTCGTCGATGATCCCGCGAATGCGGTGCATGTCCACGGCGTAGTCGAAGGAGTAGTGCAGCGTGGAGGTGTACGAACGGGCGCCGCAGCCGAGGCCGACCATGCCGTCGGTCTGGCACGCGTAGTCCTCCCCGCCGGTGGTGGGGGCGCCCACGCGGCGGAACATGCGCATCGACACCTGCTCGTAGCCCCGCGCGAACAGATGGTCGCGGCCGTAGCGGTACAGCCGCAGCCGCTGCTCGTCCCACTCGGCGTCGCCGAGCGCCGGGCCGCGGTGCCGGCCAAGACCGGTGAGCGGGCGCACGTAGAGGGGGTAGAGATACAACTCCTCCGGCTGCCAGGCGAGGGCGGCGTCGAGGGAATGGCGCCACGACTCCTCGGTCTGGCCTTCGATGCCATAGATCAGGTCGATGTTGAGGACGGGGATGCCGGCGTCGCGGATCCGGGCGAGGGCCGCCTCGACGTCCGCCCGGCGCTGGGGGCGTACGGCGGTTCGCGCCTCGGCGTCGACGAAGCTCTGCACACCCAGGCTCAGCCGCGTGGTGCCGCGCTCGGCCAGCACGGCCAGCCGGTCGGCGGTCGCCGTGGCGGGCGAGGCCTCCACGGACAGCGGGATCGCGGTCAGATCGGCGCCGAGGCCACGCTCGGCGAGATCGCACAGCCGCTCCAACTCCGCGGCCTCGAGGAACGTCGGAGTGCCGCCGCCGAAGGCCGCGCCGGCGAACCGCGCCCTGTCGCCCAGCGCCTCGCGCACCGCGGCCGCCTGACGTTCCAGCGCGTCCAGGTAGGCGGTGGTCAGGCCGTCGGGCGCCCCGATCCGGGTGAAGAGATTGCAGAAGCCGCAGCGCACCTCGCAGAAGGGTATGTGGAAGTAGAGCGAGAGGGCGTCCTTCGGCTCGTCCGCCCACAGCTCACGCAAGGACGCCTGCTCCCGGCTCAGCGGGCGGTACGCGGTCTTGTGCGGATACGCGTAGACGTAGTGCTGGTACGGGCGGACGGCGGGCGGGGCCGCCGATTCGGTGAGGGTCATCGGGCAGCCTCGTCGGGGAAGTCCAGGAAGAAGTGGGCGTAGGGCACGGTCCAGACGACGTCATGGCCGATGCGGTGGCCGGTGTAGCCGTCCTCGCCGTAGGCGGTGCCGTGGTCGGAGCAGACGATGGCGAAGCACGGACGGCGGCTGCAGGCGGCCGCGAAGAGCCGTCCCATGTGCCGGTCCACGTACTCAAGGGCTGCGGCGTGGGTAGCTCGGGTATCGCCCGCCTCGCGGGTGGCACCGGGCAGATGGAACCAGTTGGGCTGGTGCAGGGCCGACACGTTCACGAAGAGGAAGAGACGCTGCTCCTGGGGGAGTCCGGCGATCACCTTCTCGGCGCAGGCCACCTGTGCCTCGAAGGACGTGGGGGAGGTCACCCCGAACTCCGGGTCCCAGTGGCTCTCCTGGAACATGCCGGGCAGGACGGAGCCCAGCGGCCCCCGCTGGTTGAAGAAGCCCACGCCGCCGATACAGACGGTGCGGTAGCCGACGGCGGCCAGACCCGACACCAGATCGGGCGTGTCGTAGACGAAGGTGCCGTCTGCGGTGGTCTCGCTGCCTGCGAAGCGGGCGGCGAAGAGCCGCGGATGCGGACCCGGCGTGGCCGGTGTCGGCAGGAAGCCTGCGAACATCGCCTGGTGGGAGGCGTAGGTGAAGCTGCCGGGGGCGTGCCGGCGCTCCCAGACGCCGCCGGGCAGATGCCGGGCCAGGTTCGGGATGCGGCCGGCCGCCGCCAGCTCCTGAGCCACGTCGTGGCGGAGCGTGTCGAGGGTGACCAGCAGGAGGTCGTGGCTGCCCACGACCTCGCTCATGTCAGGCGGTGGCGTCATGGTGGTGCTCCTTGCGTTCTGTGCGCCGTACGGCGGCCGGTGCGGCGGCGACCTGCGCGGCGTAGGTGTCCAGGCCCTCGGCGCCGCTGCCGGGCAGGCCGGTCAGGCGGGGCAGCAGGTCCCCGAAGGCGTTCACCTCGCCGACGGTGAAGCGGCGCCACCCCGTGGCCGGCAGGATGTCCACGCCGACGCACAGCGTGCCCGGAAAGCACGCGGCCGCCCGCTCCGCCGTGTCCAGCGCGTCGTCGAAGCTGCCGCCCGCGGCCCGGATCGCCGCGCGTGCCGTGTCGAGGTCGCCGCGGACGCCGCCGAGGTGCAGATTCGTCATGGGGTGCCGACTGGTCCGTACGACGGCATGCGTGGCCCGTCCGGCGACCACGACCACCCGCAGATCGGCGGCCCGGCCGCCCTGCGATGCCTTGGGCAGCCACCGCTCGACGTGGATCCCGTCGGGGGCCAGCGCGTCGACGAGGGCGGCGATCTCGGGCTCCGAGGTGTAGTGGCGCACCCGGAGGGAGTTGTACAGGCGGCCGTCGGGAGCGGTCTCCACGGAGGTCGTCGCCTTCACCCGGCCGGGACCCGCCATGGCGAGTGCCACGACACCGGAGGCCGACGAGCCGTGTGCCGGCTTCACGAACGCCCGCGAGACACGGGCGGCCTTCAGCTGCTCCCTGAGCTCCTCCCAGCCGCCGACCGGACCCGTCAGGGCCGGGGGCACCGGGACGCCCGTGGCGGCGAGCCGGGCATGGCAGCGCCGCTTGTCGAACATCACCGCGACATCTTCCGGGTCGGCGGAAGGTACCGCGCCCGCACGGTGCGCCGCGCCCGTCACGTCCCGGACCGCAGCGGTGAAACGTCGGTGCCACAGAGCCGTTCCTTCGACCCGGGCGGGATCGTCGGTGCCCCGCAGCAGCCGGTCGACCTCGGCGTTCTCGCCGGGGGAGTCGATCCGTACGAACTCGCCCGACGTGAAGGCGTACCGCCCGCGCAGCACGTCCCGCCAGGCGAGCACGCGTGGTGCCGGGTGGCCCGCCGCGCGGACGGCGTCGGCGAACATCGTCGTCCGCCGGTTCTCCGGATTGCCGACCACGGCGAACCGAAGGCCGGTACCGGAGACGGGGCGCCGCACCCGGGAACTATTCGGAGACAGCGACATAGCGCCACTCCTCGTCCCGCCAGCGGTGCGGCGTCTGATGTTCCGACAGGTCCACCTCGGTCCCGGCGGAGCCGAGGGCCGTACGGACCCGGTCGGCCACGGCCTCGCTCAGGAAGTGGTGATGCAGGTCCAGCCGCTTGAGATGGGTCAAGGGCTGGCCCTGGAGCAGTGCCTCGGCGCCGGTGTCGGTGAGGGTGCCCATGGACAGACTCAGCGACTCCAGTTGTGCCACGACCGGTGCCGAGGCAACCGCCGCCGCGATCTCGTCCTGCAACTCGCTGTCCTGCAGGCCGAGATGGCGCAGCGCCGGGAAGCGTCCGCCGGCCAGGAGCGGCGCGAGGTCGGCGATCGTCGTGTCGCCGCCGTACTGCGACACTCCGAGCCACAGCTCCAGACGCTCCAGCGCGGGCAGTTCGCACGCGCCGACCGCCCGCACCACCTGCCCGGGCAGGCCACCCGACTCGAACCGCAGCACACGCAGTGTGTCGTGGCGCACCGGGCGCAGCGACAGGGGCTCCTCGCCGAGCCCCTGTGAGTCGCCGCCGCGGACGCCGAACTCCTCCAGCAGAGGGAAGGCCTCCAGGACGGGGGTGACATCGGTGAGCTGCAGCCAGGAGATCTCGCACTCCTCGCTGGTGACGTCGGCGAGGAACAGCGCGCGCAGCGCGGGGAAGCGCTCCGCGTCGGCCAGGATCAGCTCCAGCGCCGGACGCAGGTCGCTGTACTCGTCGTCCCACCAGGGCCCGATGACCAGGGCCCGTACATCCGTGCTCGGCACCCGGTCCGTGAAGCTCCGCCACAGCTCGGCGAATGGTGTTTCCCAGCCGCAGTCCAGTCGCCAGGCCACGCCGTCCGCGTCCGGAAGCCTCTCCTGACGTGGCCCGGGCAGGGTGAGGACGGGCAGCCCGTGGAAGGTCTCGAAGTGATCGGCGAAGGTCATGACGGCCTCATTCCGCGACGGCGGTGAAGCGGTGGACGACGCCGTCGTCCTCCCACGTCTCGCCGGGCTCGGACAGGTCGACCTCGACGCCGGACGGCTCCAGTGCCGCCCGGATCCGCTGGGTCACCGGCTCGGTGACGAAGTTGTGGTGGAGGTCCAGCCAGGTCAGGTGGGTGAGTGGCTGGCCGTCGAGCAGCGCCGTCACGCCCTCGTCGGTGAGCACGCCGAGGGACAGGTCGAGCGACTTCAGCTGGGCGACGACCGGGGCCCCGGCGACGGCGGCGGCTATCTCGTCCTGGATCTCGCTGTTGCGCAGGCCGAGATGGCGCAGCGCCGGGAAGCGTCCGCCGGCCAGGAGCGGCGCGAGGTCGGCGACCGTCGTGTCGCCGCCGTACTCCTCGACACCGAGCCACATTTCGAGGTACTCCAGCGCGGGGAGCTCGCTGGCGGCGACACCGCGCACGACTTCGCCGGGCAGGCCGCCGGCCTCGAAGCAGAGCGTGCGCAGGTGCTTGTGCCGGACCGCCGGGAAGCGCAGTCCGGTGCCGCCACGGATCCCGAACTCCTCCAGCAGCGGATAGGCCTCGAGGACCGGCGTGACATCGGACTGCTCGATCCAGGAGATCTCCGCCTCCTCCATCTCCAGGTCCCCGATGAACACGGCTCGAAGCGAGGTCAGTCGGTCCCGGGCGTCCACGAGGCGCTGCACGATGCCGCTGGAGTCGTTGTCGTACGGCTCACCCCACTGCCCCACGACGATCGCGCGGACACCCGTGGGGTCCACGGAGTCGAGGAAGCGGTCCCACAGGTCACCGAACCCCTCCTCCGAGGAGTCCCCGTAAGGATCGACGGCCAGCCGCCAGGCCACGCCGTCCGCCTCCGGCAGCTCCCGACCCGCGCCGGGCTCGGGGAAGTCGAAGGCCGGGAGGCCGTGCAGTTCCTGCAGATGCTCGACGTGGGACATGGTCGCGGGTCTCCTGAGGTGGACGGGCGCTGCTCGTGCGGAGAGTTCTACCAAGTCGCTCTGACAACACCGTCGACGGGCCGTGCGGCCCCGGTCCGAGGGGCGTTGTCAGACCCCCGGCGTAGCGTCGTGGTCATCGGTCGGCGAGGCGCCGACGGCGAAGGGAGACATGCATGTACCGGCAGGGGGATGTCCTGATCGTGCCCATCGCGGAGGCGGCCGTGCTGCCGGGCACGGACCGGCTGCCGCGGCAGCCGCGGGACGCGCGGGGGAGGCTCGTGCTGGCGCTCGGTGAGGTCACCGGGCACGCCCACGCGGTGGTGGGGCCAGGGACTCTGGTCCGCGAGGCCGGGCCGTTCGGTGCCTCCTACCTCCATCTCCCGGACGGTGGGCGGGTGGTGCACGAGGAGCACGCGGCGATACCGCTGCCCAAGGGCTGGTACCGGGTGGTGCGGCAGCGTGAGTACGTGCCTGGCGCGGTGCGCGTCGTGGCGGACTGAGGAAACGGGGGAGCGGCACGATGACGACGCCGATGGAGACGGCGCAGGTGGACACGATGGTGCTGTGGCGCGAGGTGGTTGCGACGACCGGCCCGGCAGACCGCGCGGCTGCCGAGGGTGGCGTGCGCCTTGCCTACCGGCTGGCGGGCCTGCCCGAGCCGGAGCGCATCGTCTGGGCGGGCTCGCCCCGCGAGGGCGCGGCACTGGCCGCACGGCTCACGGCGGAGGGCACGGCCGGCCGAAGCGTCCGCGACGCGGTGCGCACCCGGCCGTGGGCCGCCGTGCGGGAGCGCGTCCTCGACCGGCTGGGGCCGACCGGCTGGGCCGAGCGCTGGGCCCTGACGGGCGCCCAGCTCTGGGACACCACGGTCATGCTGACCGAGCGCATACGAACCGGCGCGGTCGAGGCCTTGGCCGGTGTGCCGGGAGGTGAGCAGGCTGTCCGGCTGGTGCTGCTCGACGCGGTTCTGGGGCAGCACGACGCGGCGTGGCTGGCAGCCTTCGACGGCCAGGACGGCGGGGAGGAGCTCGACGGGATCGCCGCGGTCGCCCGCGCCGCAGGCTGGTGGTGGCCGTACGAGAAGACCGCGATCGTCTGCGAACGCCCCGTGGAGCTGCACCGGGACGAGGCGGGTCGGCTCGATCGCGGGGACGGACCGGCGCTCGCCTTCCCCGACGGGTTCGCGCTGCACGCCTGGCGCGGCATGCCGGTCCCCGCCGAATTCCTCGGCCAACTGGGCGGGCTGACCCCGCGGCGGATACGCGAGGAGGAGAATGCCGAGCTGCGCCGCGTGATGCTGGAGCACTACGGCTACGAGCGCTATCTGGAGGAGTCCGGGGCCGAGCCCGTGCAGCGGGACGACGCAGGTGTGCTGTGGCGTATCGAACTGGAGGGGGACGAGCCGCTGGTGATGGTCGAGGTGGTCAACTCCACCCCGGAGCCCGACGGTACCCACCGCACTTACTGGCTGCGGGTGCCGCCGCGGACCCGGACCGCCCGGGAGGGCGTCGCCTGGACCTTCGGACTGGAGGAGGCCGACTACGTACCGGAAAAGGAGACCTGAGCCGGTTCCAGCGTGTCCGCGCCGATGAGCAGCGAGACCGCCCTCGGCTGTGCAGGGGCGGCGCCGAGGCAGGCGCAGTCGGCGAGTCCGAGACGTGCAGGGGCGTCGCCCGCACCGGCGGGGGCGATCACTGGAGCGGACGGAGCGTTGACCGGGACATGTCGTGGCGAGCTCCCGGCGATGTGCGGTCAGCTCGCCGAGGTCGGCCGGGACGGGGGCCGGGCAGGTCTGGTACTCCTCTTCGTCCTCGTCCACGAGTTCCCGGGCGGCGAGGGCGGACGGTCATGCGAGGTAGAGGGGGCGCAGGTCGTCGGCGGCGAGTACGTCGCGTACGCCGATGAGGGCGGCCAGCGAGTCGTCGGCGCCCTCGAGTGAGGGCATGACGCAGGCGTCCACCTGCGGCGATGTCGAACCGGCTCGGACAGTCCTTCGGGGGGCGCCGCTGTATGCGTCACGTCATCGGAAGGGTCATCGGTACTTCAGGTGCTGCACCTGGCCTGCGGGAACACGCAAAGTAGCGGAGCGCCCCCGGCAGGACTCGAACCTGCGGCCAAGCGCTTAGAAGGCGCTGGGGCAATTCACAGGAAGACCGATTCTGAACTGGCCTTATTCTCAAGTGGTGTTGGGTTGGTCGGTGACTTCGACACGCATTCGACAGGCCGGGGTTGGCCGCAGGTGGTCAGGCGCGGCGCCATGCTTCGAAGAAGCGCTCGCGGTCCTCTGACGTTTCGAACTCCCGCCGACCGGCCAGCGCGACGCGCCATGCACTCATCTCAGCGTCCCGTAGCCACAGCTCGCCCCCGTATCGGCCACTGACGCCGATGGTGCCGTTGTCGAGGGCTGAGCCGATGATTTCCGCCACGTCGGTGCGCTGAGACGGCGTCAGCTCCTCCAGGAAGCTCAGGACGCGGGAGGCAATACCGCCTTCGTTGCCGTCATGGATCCGGTCGAAGAAGGGGCCGCCCATATTGGCAGGGTGGATGTTCCAGGCTGCGCTGCCCCCAGCGTCGCGGATGCGCTCCCAGAAGCCTTTCCCTTCTGGGGTTCCCGGCAACGGAAGCGCCGCGAACAGGTCGATCAAGTGACCGTTGGCAGCTTGGCTGTACGCGGTACAGGCACGAGCCCTCTGGTGATCACTGAGCGTAGAGACCTCCATGATCACTCGGGCTCGTGCCTGCATTGCATCCAGGGCGCTCTGGAGCGGCGACTTCGCCTACCGCCGGTCGCTCTTACCCGCGCTGCCTACTGCCGGGCACTCTCAGTCAGGGCTTGGTGGCGGTGAGGACGCCGATCTTGTCGATGCGGTGTTCGGGGTTGTTCTGTGCGTCCCGCCAGAAGTTGCCCGCCGCGTTGTCCTCGGGCGTGAGGCAGGTGGTCACGGTGATCATCGCGCGGGTGGGGGCGGTGCCGGGGGAGCCGGGGACAGCGGCGCGCTGTGCGTTCATGGAGGCCTGCGACCGGAAGGAGGTCGTCCGGGTCCCGGTGATCGTGTACTCGTACGTCACACCACCGGCGGTCACGAACACGGACGCGCCTGCCGGCAGCGAGGGCAGCGCCCGCAGCGGCCCGCCTGCCGAGACGCGGTGCCCGGTGACGATGTAGTTGCCCACGTCGCCGGGGCCGACGCCACCGCCGGGGCCGTGCGGGCTGGCGGCCACGCCCTGGTCCTGGATCCGGGTGCCTGGCGCGTCGTCGGGACTGCCCTGGTACGGGACCACAGGCAGTCCGGACACGCCGATGGCGGGAATCGACAGCGTTGCGGCCTGGATGCGGGTGGGGGCCTGGGTGTCTGCCGCGGCCGGGTTGGACGGGGCTGCGGCCGGGTCGGCCTGGGCACCGGGCGGGTTGGACGGGGCTGCGGGCGGCTCGGATGAGGCTGCGGCCGGGTCGGACGGGGCCGCGGGCGTCGTCAGCAGGCCATACATGGGCACCGCGGCGTCGGTGCTCGGTCGTTGGGGGGTGCTCTCGGCTGCGGCGCTTTCAGCTGTCGCGCCTGCCAAAGCCGTCAGCGCGAGGACCCCCGTGGTTATGGGCACGGCGAAGTTGGCTCGTATTCGCTTCCTTCGAGTGTTCATACCTTCGAACATTAGGGCGGTTATCCGGCGGAGTCGCGCACATGTGGGCCAATCGGGTGAGAACCGTTCGCCGGACTGCTGGTTCCTGCCTCGAAGCGGCAGTTCTCAGAGTGCCCCGCGACGCGCGAAGCCTACTGCCGGGCACTCTTAGCCTGTTTGACCATGGCCAGTGGCCAGCGGCTGTGGTCGCGGTGGTTGCTGTACTTCTCTGCTGCACAGCCGGGCCTGGTGACTACCGCTTTAGGAGTTCGATCAAGCCGCCTCAGCGGTCAGCTGCTGCTACGCCTGCGCCGATGCCTACGACCGCCCGAAATCGCCGGCGTCCGGTGCCGTTGATGTCAGCCGTGGATGTCAGGCGACACCGTCTGATTCCGTCACGGCCGACGGTAAGCCGCACGATCGGTTCCGGGTATCGGGTCCCGGGCCAGGCTCACGTAGCAGGGGTACTCGGGGTCACCCACTTCCAGGAGTGCGAACAGATCGACGTCATGTCGGGCGAAGCGATGGAGGTACTGCAGGAACAGTTCCAGTTCCTCGTCGGAGAGCGGTTCGTCGTGTCGGTCGTTTCGCACGCCCACACCATACGGCTGGCCCAGGTGCGGTGACCTCTTCGTCCCGAACGCGATCGGGCCCCTTTGTGACCTTGATTCGTACTTGCTGACCTGCTCGTTCGGTTCCGACACTGTCCATTACCGTCCGGGACGGTCTTCGCGCGGCTACCTCGTTTGGCCCCCTGTTTGGCCCCCCGGCAGAGCTTCGCTCCTGCCGCGTTCGAGCTGGTCAGGATGTGCGTCGAAGGGGTGGAGCTTGGGCATACGCTCCGCGAGTGATCTCGGTTAGCGGGGGTTGTGTGCTGGGGCCGCAGAGCCCGGTGGTGGAGGTGAGGTGTTTGCTGAACACCCATCGCAGGCAGGAGTTCGCCCGGAGAGGACCGCGGTCGCCGGGCCGATAGTGGAGGACTGGCAGCCATGCCCAGCGCCGTCCCGGCTTGCTGCGGCCGGTCACCTTGCGCCCGGGCTGGGGCAGGTGCAGCTGAAGCCAGAACCGCAAACGGCTCGCGCTCCTGGCCATCGGCAATCCCAGGTACGCCGAAGCCCGCGGCGATCTCGGCGAGCCAGTCGACGGGCAGCGCGTTCTCTCGCTCCCGCCACACCTCGCGGGCGACCTGCTTGGACGCCCACCACCACAGCATCACCTGGTGCGCATCGGCCACCAGCGCGTGGCTGGCCGGACCCAGGCGGTGGTTGAAGGCCTGGTGCCGCCGAAGAGCCCGGGCAATGTCGGGGACAGGCGTGGTGTCGATGAGATATCCCCCGTCGTCCCCGCACTGCCAGCGCCGCCCGCAGGCGCACGGCCGCGACCAGCCACGCTCCCTCCTCCACACACAGAGGGCAGGCCTTCAGCGATCCGGCGCCCGGCTCCTGGGCCACGCTGTGACGCGCACCGCGGCTCGGTCGAGGTCCAGCATCGTCTCGGCGCGGAGACCGGGAAGGGCGCGCCGCAGTTGCTCCTGGTCCCGTTCCACCAGCCTGGTGAGCCGTGCCATGGCCTCAGTGCTGACCATGACCTCCTGTCGGGCGGGGTGTACGTCCGCCGCGCTTCGTGGCAGCCGGCCGGTGTGCAGCGTCTTCGGCAGGCGCGGGAACTCGAGGCCGTTCGCAGTGGCGGTGCGGCTGAGGTACGAGGCGTTCGTCTCGCCGTGAATCAGCAGAACCCTAATCGACAGGTCCGACGGTATGAGAGGTGTGCTGGTCGTACGGGCTCGTGCCCGCGAGCCGCTGGTGCGCTGCGACATGAGCAGACCGTACGCCGATGTGGCCTGTGAATGGCGCCTCAGGCGAGCACGACAGCCAACTGCACAGTTCACCCTGCACCGGATGGCCGTTTCGGCCGTGGACAAGGCCTCTATGGAGTCAGGCAGCTCTACGTTCTTGAGCGGGCTGGTCCTCCCATTCGTAGGGTGAGGGCGCCCAGGGGAGCTGGGTGTGGCTCTCAGGCGGCTGCCGACCATGGCT
>NZ_JBHXVG010000022.1:0-170132 GCF_042672405.1 Streptomyces sp. NPDC127197
CTTCGTACTCACCCTCTCGGGCTTTCCTCCGGGCGCTTCCCTTCGGTCTTGCGTTTCCGACTCTATCAGATCTTTTTCCGATCCGATTTCCTCGGTGCTTTCCAGGTTCCCGCTTTCGCGTTTCCCTTTCCGGCGGTTCCGACTCTATCAGATCCTTTCGGGCCTGACTCCCAGTCAGCGGGGTTTGCCTTCGCGGCTGTTGGGCCGCTCCGACGAGTGAGACTTTAGCGGATTCCTGGCTCCCGAGCTAATCGGGGGCTGCGTCCTTTCGAACGCGGATTCCTCATCTCGCAAATACGCATGGCAATGCATACGACGACAGATCGTCGATTGCTGCTTGAGTACCTGCGGAATGGCTGTCCGGGGACCGACCGGAGTCGGCTCTCACGTCGGACAACCCGGAGAACACTACGGACCGGGTCGGGGTGTGTCAACTCAGCTCCGGACCAGGCCCTACGGGCGTACCCTGGTGTGCATGACGACGCGTACGTACACCCAGCAGTGGTGGGCCGCCTGACGGCGGCCGGACTTACGTATGCACTCAACGGCCGCCGCCTCGGCGGCCGTTCTCGTATCTCCCTTCGGAGCTCCAGAGGGTCGGCCCGCCGGGGCGGCGGCCTCGACCAGGAGGTGGAGAAGGGATGACGCGGGTCTTCAGTGGGGTCAAGCCGACCGGGAATCTGACGCTGGGGAACTACCTGGGGGCCATGCGGCGGTGGGCTGCCGTGGATCAGCACCAGGCGGACGCGCTGTTCTGTGTCGTCGATCTGCATGCGCTGACCGTGGAGCACGATCCTGCGCGGGTGCGGCGACTGAGTCGGCAGGCGGCGAGCCTGTTGTTGGCGACGGGGCTGGATCCGGAGCTGTGCACCGTGTTCGTACAGAGCCATGTGGACGAGCACGCGCGGCTGTCGTATCTGCTGGAGTGCGTGGCCACGGACGGCGAGATGCGGCGGATGATCCAGTACAGGGAGAAGGCCGCGCGTGAGCGGGAGCGGGGCGGGAGTGTGCGGCTGTCGCTGCTGACGTATCCCGTGCTGATGGCGGCGGACATCCTGGCGTACGGGACCGACGAGGTGCCGGTGGGGGACGACCAGGCACAGCATGTGGAGCTGGCGCGGGATCTCGCGGTGCGGTTCAACCGTCGGTACGGGTACACGTTCGTGGTGCCTCGGGCCACGCATCCGACGGTGGCCACGCGGGTGATGAACCTGCAGGACCCGGCCTCGAAGATGGGGAAGAGCGAGGACGTCGGGCCCGGGATCGTCTATCTGCTCGATGAGCCGGATGTGGTGCGGAAGAAGGTTCTGCGGGCCGTGACCGACAGCGGGCGGGAGGTCGTGTACGACCGGGAGGCGCGGCCGGGCCTCGCCAATCTGCTGGAGATCCTCGCGGCCTGCACGGGTGGGAACCCATCGGAGCTGAGCGGTGTATATGAGTCGTACGGCGCCTTGAAGAAGGACACCGCAGAGGCCGTGGTCGAGGTTCTCAGGCCCGTGCAGGAGAGGCACAAGGCGTTGTGCGCGGATCCTGGCTATGTGGAGGAGGTGCTGCGGGATGGTGCGGAGAGGGCTCGGGCGATGGCCCGGCCGACCGTGGATGCCGCGTATTGGGCGATCGGGTTGTTGCCGGCGGCTGCCGATATCGAGGTGACTGCTCAGGGGTGAGCTGGGCCGCCCCTGGGTCAGGGGCGGCCGGGCGTCAGCTGTTGTTGCCGGAGGCCAGTTCGCGGCTGCGGTCGCGGGCCGCTTCCAGGGCGGCGATGAGGGCGGCTCGTACGCCGTGGTTCTCGAGTTCGCGGATGGCGTTGATGGTGGTGCCGGCGGGAGAGGTGACGTTCTCGCGGAGCTTCACCGGGTGTTCGCCGCTGTCGCGGAGCATCGTGGCGGCGCCGATCGCGGACTGGACGATCAGGTCGTGGGCCTTGTCGCGTGGCAGGCCCAGCAGGATGCCGGCGTCGGTCATGGCTTCGACCAGGTAGAAGAAGTACGCCGGGCCGGAGCCGGAGAGGGCCGTGCAGGCGTCCTGCTGGGACTCGGGGACGCGCAGCGTCTTGCCGACGGCGCCGAAGATTTCCTCCGCGTGGGCCAGGTCGGCGTCGCTGGCGTGGCTGCCGGCGGAGATGACGGACATGGCTTCGTCGACGAGGGCGGGGGTGTTCGTCATGACGCGGACGACCGGGGTGCCGGTGGTGAGGCGCTCCTCGATGAAGGAGGTGGTGATGCCCGCCGCGCCGCTGATGACCAGGCGGTTGGTGGGGACGTGGGGGGCGAGTTCGTCGAGGAGGGCGCCCATGTCCTGCGGTTTGACCGTGAGGATCAGGGTGTCGGCGGTCTTGGCGGCTTCCGGGTTGGTGACCGGGGTGACTCCATAGCGGGTGCGGAGTTCCTCGGCTCGTTCCGGGCGGCGGGCGGTGACCAGGAGGTCGGCGGGGGTCCAGCCGGCGCGGATCATTCCGCTGAGCAGGGCTTCGCCGATCTTGCCGGTGCCGAGGACTGCGACTTTCTGGGTCATGGTGCGGGGCCCTCCGGGGGTGCGTCGTCCTGGGGGCATCCTTGCACTTGGGGTGCGTGTGCGCGTTCCGTGTCCGGTGGGCGGGACGTCGGTTACCGGGTGGGAGGAGTTGCGGTCGGCGTCGGGGGTGATCGCGCAGCCCGGCGCTGACGAGGTGCCGCCCGCGCTCACCCGTGCCGCCCTGGGGGTCCCCCCTCTGGGGGAGGCACGAATGCCCGCGGTTTACGAGCACTCACTGCCGCAGCTAGGGGGACACATCTACGCCGTGCGGCGCCTCAGTGTTGCTGCGCCCAGGGTCAGGACCAGTAGGGCGCAGCCTGCCACGATCAGGGTGTCCCGGAGGAAGTTGGCGGTCATGTCGGTGTGCTTGAGGACTTCGTTCATGCCGTCGACGGCGTAGGACATGGGGAGGACATTGGAGATGGCCTCGAGGACGGGGTGCATGTTGTCGCGTGGGGTGAACAGGCCGCAGAGGAGGAGTTGGGGGAAGAGCACTGCCGGCATGAACTGGACCGCCTGGAATTCGGAGGCCGCGAAGGCCGAGACGAAGAGACCGAGGGCTGTCCCGAGCAGGGCGTCGAGCAGGGCCACGAGCAGGAGCAGCCAGGGGGAGCCCGTAACGTCCAGACCCAGGAGCCAGAGCGCCAGGCCGGTGGCGAGAGCGGACTGGATGATCGCCAGGGTGCCGAAGGCGAGGGCGTAGCCCGCGATCACGTCGCCTTTGCCGAGAGGCATGGCGAGGAGGCGTTCGAGGGTGCCGGAGGTGCGTTCGCGCAGGGTGGCGATGGAGGTCACCAGGAACATCGTGATCAGCGGGAAGATGCCCAGGAGGGATGCGCCGATGCTGTCGAAGGTGCGCGGGCTGCCGTCGAAGACGTAGCGCAGCAGGATCAGCATCAGGCACGGGACGAGGAGCATCAGCGCGATCGTGCGCGGGTCGTGGCGGAGCTGGCGCAGGACGCGGGCCGCGGTGGCGGTGGTGCGGGAGGCGTTGAGGGCGCTGGGGGGTGCGGGCGTTGCGGGGGCGGTGACCGTCGTCGCGCTCATCGGGTGGTCTCCTTCTTGCGGCTGTTCGCGGTTGCCTCGTCCACCAGGTGCAGGAACGCCGCTTCGACGGTGTCGGCGCCGGTGCGGGTGCGCAGGGCGTCCGGGGTGTCGTCGGCGAGGATCTCGCCTTCGCGCATGAGGAGGAGGCGGTGGCAGCGTTCGGCCTCGTCCATGACGTGGGAGGAGATGAGGAGGGTGGCGCCACGGTCGGCGGCGATGTCGTGGAAGAGGTTCCACAGGTCGCGGCGGAGGACGGGGTCCAGGCCGACGGTCGGTTCGTCGAGGACCAGGAGTTCGGGGGTGCCCAGGAGGGCCACCGCCAGGGATACGCGGCTGCGCTGGCCACCGGAGAGGTTGCCGGCGAGGGAGTCGGCGTGGCTGGTGAGGTCGACGTCGGCGATGGCTCGGGTGACGTTGTCGTGGCGGCGTTCGGATGCTGAGCGGCCGGGGTCGAGGATCGCGGCGAAGTAGTCCAGGTTCTGACGGATGGTCAGGTCGTCGTAGACGGAGGGGGCCTGGGTGACGTAGCCGATGCGGGTGCGCAGTGTGGGGTGGCCGGCGGGGCGGCCCAGGACGTCGAGGGTGCCGGTGACCTTGGCCTGGGTGCCGACGATGGCGCGCATCAGGGTCGACTTGCCGCATCCGGAGGGGCCGAGCAGGCCGGTGATCTGGCCGCGCGGGACGGTGAAGTCGAGGGCCCGCAGGACTGTGCGGGGGCCGCGGACGACGGTGAGGCCCTCGGCGTGGATGGCGGAGGCCTCGGCGGTTCGGGGTGGGGTGTTGCCGTTGGCGTCGGGTGGGTCGGCAGCATTATTCATCATGCGATGAATAATGCTCCTGGGTGTAGGCCTCGTCAAGGCAGGGGTTGCTCAGGTGCGGCGGCGCTTCTTCGGGTTGCCGGTGCGGCGGGCGGAGCGCTTCTCGTGCTGTCGGCGGGCCTCCTCGTATTCCTCGCGGTGGAGGTTCTCGCCCGGGGCCTCGAGGAGGGAGCGGAAGAAGTAGGCGAGGAGGGAGCCGACGAAGCCGATGGTCAGCAGGCCGCGCAGGGAAGCCTGGCGCTCGGGGTCCGGGCGCTTGGTGAAGGCGTCCCAGGTGTGGCGGAAGGCGAGGGCGCTGCAGACCGCGAACATGACGACGACCAGCAGCGTGACGAAGCTGCCGGAGTCGGCGATCTGCAGACCCTCGTAGGCGAAGCGGAGCACCAGGCAGGCCGCGACGGCTGCGGCGAGGGAGCCGACGGCGGCGCCGATGCGGCGGGCCGTGTATCCGTTGTTGTGGTGCACCCAGGTCGTGCCGAAGAAACGGATGGGCTCGGGGCGGGGGCCGTCCGTGGGCTGGTCCGGGGTGCGGTTCTGCTTGTCGCTCACGGGCCGATTATGGCTCCCGGCCATGGCGGAGCCAGGCCCTCGCCGCGGTCAGGAGCCATGCCGGGCGCCCCCCTGTCGTCGTCAGGAGCAGCGCCCGGCGCACCCTGCCGTCGTCAGGAGCAGCGCGGTGCCACGTAGCCGTCGCTGCCGGTGTTGACGTAGGCGTCGGAGACGTACTGGGCGTTGGCGATGCAGTCCCAGATGTCGGTGGTGCCGTAGGGGCCGGTGACGGTGTCGCCGGGGCGCTGGCAGTAGATGGGGACGGTGGCGCCCTCGGGCAGGACGCGGACGATCCGGTAGTGGGTGCCGGGGCCGCTGCGGACGTTGAGCCGGACGCCGGGGGCGACCGGGTAGGAGCGGACCCTCGCCTCCGCCGTCGCCGCCGTCTCCGGCTCGCCCGTGCCCGAGATCTCGATGTCCTCCGTGGCCATGTCGGCCTCCCCCCGTTTGGATGCTTGTGAACGGTTCACGCCAAAATCACCTGGCACACCGAGGCTAGCAAGCCACAGAGGTTTCGCACGAAGCATCGACTAGGCTCAGCGCGTCGCGCATGCGGACGGACATCCGGGGGTGAGAGATGCCGCCATGGCGCAGCACCGGTACGGATGCGGAAGCGGAATCTCCGCAGTACGCCGGGCAGTACCTGCTGGAGGCGCCGCTCGGTTCCGGCGGCATGGGCGTGGTCCATCTGGCGCGGTCGGCCTCGGGGTTGCGGCTCGCCGTGAAGGTGGTGCACGGAGAGTTTGCTCAGGACCCGGAGTTCCGGGGGCGGTTCCGGCAGGAGGTGGCCGCCGCACGGCGGGTCAGTGGTGCCTTCACCGCGCCCGTCGTCGACGCCGATCCCGATGCCGAGCGCCCCTGGATGGCGACGCTCTTCATCCCCGGCCCCACCCTCGCCGAGTACGTGAAGCGGAACGGCGCCCTTGCGCCGGCCCGGCTGCGGCAGTTGACGGCGGGGCTCGCCGAGGCGCTGCGGGACATCCATCGGGTCGGGGTCGTGCACCGCGACCTCAAGCCGAGCAATGTCCTGCTCGCCGAGGACGGGCCGAAGGTCATCGACTTCGGGATATCCCGGCCCTCGGACAGCGAACTGCGCACCGAGACAGGCAAGTTGATCGGCACGCCGCCGTTCATGGCGCCGGAGCAGTTCCGCAGGCCGCGAGAGGTCGGGCCGGCCGCCGACGTCTTCGCGCTCGGGTCGGTCATCGTGCACGCCGCGACGGGCAGCGGCCCCTTCGACTCCGACAGCCCGTACCTGGTGGCGTATCAGGTCGTTCATGAAGAGCCGGACTTGACAGGAGTGCCGGACGAGCTGGCTCCGCTCGTCGCCCGGTGCCTGGCCAAGGAGCCTGAGGACCGGCCCACTCCGGACGAGCTGATGGCGGAGCTCCGGTCGCTTTCGGCGTCGTATGACACACAGGCCTTCATTCCCGAACAGCGCACGGGCGAGCGGCCGTTCGATGGCCCACGGGAAGCCGGTTCCCCGCGTGATGCCGGTCCCGCGCAGGACGAGGCCCCCACGCACCGGCGCCGGGTGCCCTCGGCGGACGGTCCGGTCGCGGACGCACCCGGGGCCCGCGGCCCGAGAAGGCGGTGGTGGAGGGCCGCCGTGGCCGTCGCCGCCGTGCTCGCCCTGGGCGCGGGGGCTGTTGCCCTCCTCGGGGCCGGCGACAGCCCGACGCCTGCCGGGGCCGGGCAGCCCGCCCCGTTCCGCCCCTGGGACATCGACCTGAGCGCCCGTGGCGCCGAGGCGAGCGGCATGCCGCAGTGCGCCTACACGCCCGGAACGCTGTACTGCACCCGCCCCGGTGTTCTGGCCGCCGCGGTCGATCCCGCGGACGGCGACGTGAAGTGGGCGCGCGCGGGGGCCGGGCAGCAGGCGGACGGGACCGTCGAGCCGCCGGTGCTGTCGGGCGGGTTGCTGCATGTCGTCACGGAGGGCGGGCGGCGGCTCGCCGCGCTCGACCCGGCGACCGGCAGGACCCGCTGGAGCCACGACATCTCGCGCTACGACGGTCGGGTCGCGCACGTCGGCGGGGTCGTCCTGCTCACCGGACGCGACTCGGAGGTCACCGCGCTGGACGCGGCCACCGGCGAGCGGAAGTGGCGGCACGCGGTCGCCGGGCTCACGCAGCCGGTGTTCCAGTCGTACGGCGGCCGGGTCGCGTACGCGGTCGGCGCGGCCGGGACCGGGACCCGGGTGACCGCCGTCGACCCGGAGAGCGGCGCCGTCCGCTGGCAGCGGCGGCTGGCCGGTGCGCTCAGCCTGGTCGGTGCCCGTGAGGGCGTGCTCTGGTTCACGTCGACCTCGGCGGAGTACGCCGACACCGACGCGGTCGTGCGCTACGACGCCACGCACGGGACGCAGCGCCGTACCGCGCTGCGCCATCCGCTCGCGGGAGCGCAGGCCGTCGTACAGAGGGACACGGTGTATCTGCTGGGGGCCGACGGTGCGCTGGTCGCCGTCGACACGCGGACGTCGGCGCAGCTGTGGCGGCTGGAGACGTCCGTCAGTTTCCCGTCCGCGCCGGTGGTGGCCGGGGGACGGCTGTACTTCAGTGCCGGGGACGGGCGGGTCGTCGCCGTCGACACCGGGAAGGGTGCGCTGCTGGGGCAGACCAGGGCGCGGCCCGGGGCGGCGCGGGGGTCGGTGGTGTCCGGGCTGCCGCTGCCGGTCACCGGGGACGGCAGGGTGTTCGCCGCGGCACCGGACGGTTCGCTGTTCGCGGTGGACGGGGACGATCCGGCGCGGTGGTGACAGGCGGGGTGGGCTGAGCGGCTGGGGGTGGCGTGCGAAGGCCGGAGTCACCGGCCGAGGGGGCGCGCGAAAGCCAGGCTCACCCGTCGAGGCGGTACGCGATGGCCGGACTCAGCAGCCGGGGGCGCGCGAAAGCCAGGCTCACCGGCTGGGCGGCGCACGAAACCCGGGCCCACCGGCCAAGGCGGCACACGAAAGCCCGGCTCACCGGCCAAGCCCGCACACAAAAGGGGCCGCCCTGTCACAGGCGGCCCCAGGTGTGTGCCTCAGCCCAGTTTGCTGACGTCCCGCACGGCGCCCTTGTCCGCGCTGGTTGCCATGGCGGCGTAGGCCCGCAGCGCGGCCGACACCTTGCGCTCGCGGTTCTTCGGGACGTACGCCCTGTTCAACGCCTGATCCCGGCGCGCCAGTTCCGCCTCGTCCACGAGCAGTTCGACGGAACGGTTCGGGATGTCGATGCGGATGCGGTCGCCGTCCTCGACGAGCGCGATGGTGCCTCCGGACGCCGCCTCCGGGGAGGCGTGGCCGATGGACAGGCCGGACGTGCCGCCGGAGAAACGGCCGTCGGTGATCAGGGCGCAGGTCTTGCCGAGGCCGCGGCCCTTCAGGAAGGACGTCGGGTAGAGCATCTCCTGCATGCCGGGGCCGCCCTTGGGGCCCTCGTAGCGGATGACGACGACGTCGCCGTCCGTGACCTGCTTGTTGAGGATCTTCTCGACGGCCTCCTCCTGCGACTCGCAGACGACCGCCGGGCCCTCGAAGGTCCAGATGGACTCGTCGACGCCGGCCGTCTTCACCACGCAGCCGTCGACGGCGAGGTTGCCCTTCAGTACGGCCAGGCCGCCGTCCTTGGAGTAGGCGTGCTCGACGGAGCGGATGCAGCCGCCCTCGGCATCCACGTCCAGGGCCTCCCAGCGCTCGGACTGGGAGAAGGCCTCCGCGGAGCGCACGCAGCCGGGGGCCGCGTGCCACAGCTCCACGGCCTCGGCCGAAGGCGAGCCGCCGCGGACGTCCCACGTCTTCAGCCAGTCCGCCAGGGACGGGCTGTGGACGGCGTGCACGTCCTCGTTGAGCAGGCCCGCACGGTGCAGCTCGCCGAGCAGGGCGGGGATGCCGCCGGCGCGGTGCACGTCCTCCATGTAGTACGTGCGGTCCTTGGCGACGTTGGGTGCGACCTTCGCCAGGCACGGCACGCGGCGCGAGACGGCGTCGATCTGCTCCAGGCCGAAGGGCACGCCGGCCTCCTGGGCGGCGGCCAGCAGGTGCAGGATCGTGTTGGTGGAGCCGCCCATCGCGATGTCCAGGGCCATGGCGTTCTCGAAGGCCGCGAAGGTGGCGATGTTGCGGGGCAGGACCGTGTCGTCGTCCTGCTCGTAGTAGCGGCGGGTCAGGTCCATGACCGTACGGGCGGCGTTCTCGTAGAGCGCGCGGCGGGCGGTGTGGGTGGCGAGGACCGAGCCGTTGCCGGGGAGGGAGAGGCCGATGGCCTCGGTCAGGCAGTTCATCGAGTTGGCGGTGAACATGCCGGAACAGGAGCCGCAGGTCGGACAGGCGTTCTCCTCGATACGGAGGATGTCCTCGTCCGAGATCTTGTCGTTCACCGCGTCGGAGATCGCGTCGACCAGGTCGAGCGTGCGGACGGTGCCGTCGACCAGCGTGGCGCGGCCGGACTCCATGGGGCCGCCGGAGACGAAGACCGTCGGGATGTTCAGGCGCAGGGCGGCCATGAGCATGCCCGGGGTGATCTTGTCGCAGTTGGAGATGCAGACCAGGGCGTCGGCGCAGTGCGCCTCGACCATGTACTCCACGCTGTCCGCGATCAGGTCGCGGGAGGGCAGGCTGTACAGCATGCCGCCGTGGCCCATCGCGATGCCGTCGTCGACAGCGATCGTGTTGAACTCGCGCGGGATGCCGCCGGCCTCCTTGATCGCCTCGCTGACGATCCGGCCGACCGGCGCCAGGTGGGTGTGGCCCGGCACGAACTCCGTGAAACTGTTGGCGACCGCGATGATCGGCTTTCGGCCGATGTCCGCACCGGGTACACCGGAGGCGCGCATAAGGGCGCGGGCGCCCGCCATGTTGCGACCGTGGGTGACTGTGCGGGACCTCAGCTCGGGCATCGTCGCTCGCTCCTTCGGAGAGTTCTGACTGAGTCGAGCGTACGCTGGTCATCCAGAGAGCGGACAGGATGTCCGGATTGCGGGACGCATGTCTCAGGGATTCGGGGGTTCGTTCCCTCTGAGGGATGCAGGGGTTCGTCAGGTGGGCCCGTAAGGGATTCAGGGGTTCGTCAGGTGGCCCTGCACCACGGGTGCGATCCGTTGGATGATCACTTCCATGTCGGCCGACGCCAGCGGCTCGAGCTTGATCACGTACCGCAGCATGGCGACACCGACCAGCTGCGCGGCCGCCAGTTCCGCCCGCAGCTCCGCGTCGGGCATGCCGAGCTGGGCGGCGACCCTGCGGAGCAGCTGGGCGGCAACGAGGCGGCGGAAGACGGCGGCCGCGACCTCGTTGTTCACCGCGGACCGTACGACCGCGAGCAGCGGCGTCCGGGTGACCGGGTTCTCCCAGATCCCGAAGAGGAATCGGGCGAACCGCTCACCGACCTCCTCGGGTGCCCCCTCGAAGATCACGTCGGGTGCCCTCAGCGCAGGCGCGAAGACCGTCTCCACCGCCTCCTGGAAGACCTGCTCCTTGGTGCCGAAGTAGTGGTGCACCAGCGCCGAGTCCACACCGGCCGCCTTGGCGATACCGCGCACGGACGTCTTCTCGTAGCCCCGTTCGGAGAACTCCTCGCGGGCTGCGGCGAGGATGCGGTCGCGGGTGGCGGGGCCGTCGGCGGACTCCGTACGCGAGGGCCGTCCCCGGCGGCGCGGCGCGGGCGTCGTGCCGGTCATCGCCGGGGCACCTTCACCGCGGAGGCCAGGTGGAGCCGGGTGAAGGCCAGGGCCTCCGCGAGGTCGGCCTCACGCTCCGCGCTGGACATGGCGCGGCGGGTGTTGACCTCGATGACGACGTGCCCGTCGAATCCGGACCCGGCGAGCCGTTCCAGCAGCTCGGCGCAGGGCTGGGCGCCGCGGCCGGGGACCAGGTGCTCGTCCTTGTTGGAGCCGGAGCCGTCCGCGAGATGGACGTGGCCCAGCCGGTCGCCCATGCGGTCGACCATCTGCAGGGCGTCCGTGCGCGCGGTCGCGGCGTGGCTGAGGTCGATCGTGAAGTGGCGGTAGTCGTCCTTCGTCACGTCCCAGTCGGGGGCGTACGCGAGCATCTCGCGGTCACGGTAGCGCCAGGGGTACATGTTCTCGACGGCGAACCGCACATCCGTCTCGTTCGCCATCCGCCAGATCCCGGCGACGAAGTCGCGCGCGTACTGGCGCTGCCAGCGAAAGGGCGGGTGGACGACGACCGTGGTGGCGCCGAGCTTCTCGGCCGCCGCCTGGGCGCGCTGGAGCTTGACCCACGGGTCGGTGGACCACACGCGCTGCGTGATGAGCAGGCAGGGGGCGTGTACGGCGAGGATCGGGATCTGGTGGAAGTCGCTGAGCCGGCGCAGCGCCTCCATGTCCTGGCTGACCGGGTCGTTCCAGACCATGACCTCGACGCCGTCGTACCCGAGGCGCGCGGCGATCTCGAAGGCCGTTGCCGTCGACTCCGGGTACACGGAGGCCGTCGAGAGGGCGACCTTCGCATCCGGGATGCGTACGACTGGTTCTGCCACGGAGACAGGGTACGTGGATCTGCGGGGTGGACCGGGTTTGGTGTGCGCCTATTCACCGTCGGTCTTTGTCACCGTGGGCGAGTGCGGGTCATGTGTGGCTGGTCGCTCCCCCACTCTCGGCTTCGCTCGAGCGGGGGACCCCCATCGCGGCGGAGCCGCATGTCGATGCAGCCCCGCGCCCCTTGCCGGCGCTACCCCGCCGCCCGTTTCAATCCGAGCCCATGTGATCCAGGCGTCGCAGGATGATGCCCTCCCTCAGTGCCCACGGGCAGATCTCCAGCGTCTCCACGCCGAACAGGTCCATCGCGGCCTCCGCCACCAGGGCGCCGGCGACCAGCTGGGCCGCTCGGCCGTCGGAGACTCCGGGGAGTTCGGCGCGTTCCTCGGTGGTCATGCCGGCGAGGCGGGGGACCCAGGCCTCCAGGGACTGGCGCTTGAGTTCGCGCTGGACGTAGAGGCCGTCGGCGGAGCGGGCGGCGCCGCCGATGCGGGCGAGCTGCCGGAAGGTCTTGGAGGTGGCGACCACGTGGTCGGGGGCGCCGAAGCGGCTGAACTCACCGACCGTACGGGCGATCTCGGCCCGCACATGGCGGCGCAGAGCCCGTATGTCCTCGGTGGCGGGCGGGTCGTCCGGCAGCCAGGCGGAGGTGAGCCGGCCGGCGCCGAGCGGCAGGGAGACGGCCGCGTCGGGGTCCTCGTCGATGCCGTAGGCGATCTCCAGGGAGCCGCCGCCGATGTCCAGGACGAGCAGCTTTCCGGCCGACCAGCCGAACCAGCGGCGGGCGGCGAGGAAGGTGAGCCGGGCCTCCTCGGCGCCGGTGAGGACCTGGAGCTGGACGCCGGTCTCGGTCTGCACGCGCGCGAGGACGTCGTCGGCGTTGCTGGCCTCGCGTACCGCGGAGGTCGCGAACGGCAGCAGTTCCTCGACGCCCTTGTCCTCGGCGGCCTGGAGCGCCTCGTGGACGACGCCGATCAGCCGGTCGACGCCGTGGGGGCCGATGGCGCCGTTCTCGTCGAGAAGTTGGGCGAGGCGCAGTTCCGCCTTGTGCGAGTGCGCGGGCAGCGGGCGCGCGCCGGGGTGCGCATCCACCACCAGCAGATGCACCGTGTTCGATCCCACGTCGAGGACACCGAGTCTCATGTACGGAACGCTACTGCCAGCTGCGCTGTGCTCCGCCCTCGAGGCGGTCCCTGGACGGGCGGCGGGCGACTTACCCTGGACCCGTGCCAAAGACGAAAAAGGCGAAGACCGACAAGGCAGACAAGAAGGCCGGATCAACCAAGGGTTCTTCGCAGGCGACAGCACCGACGAAGTCGCAGCAGGCCCTGGCGGACGACGAGAAGGGCCTCGACTTCGCGCGCGCGTGGGTGGAGTTCCCTGATCCGGCGGACGACGAACAGATCTTCCGCTGTGATCTGACATGGCTGACCTCTCGCTGGAACTGCATCTTCGGAAGCGGCTGCCAGGGCATCCAGGCCGGCCGCGCGGACGACGGGTGCTGCACGTTGGGAGCCCACTTCTCCGACGAGGACGACGAGAAGCGGGTCGCCGGGCATGTGGCGAGGCTCACGCCGGAGATCTGGCAGAACCACGCCGAGGGCACCCGGGGCGGCTGGGTCTCCAAGGACGACGAGGGCTCCCGGCAGACCCGCCCCTACCAGGGCTCCTGCATCTTCCAGAACCGGCCCGGCTTCGCGGGCGGCGCGGGCTGCTCGCTGCACATCCTCGCCCTGAAGGAGGGCCGGGAACCGCTGGAGACGAAGCCGGACGTGTGCTGGCAGCTGCCGATCCGGCGGACCTACGAATGGATCGACCGGCCCGACGACACGCGCGTACTCCAGGTGTCGATCGGTGAGTACGACCGCCGGGGCTGGGGGCCGGGCGGCCATGACCTGCACTGGTGGTGCACGTCGGCGACCTCGGCGCACGGTGCGGGCGATCCGGTGTACGTGTCCTACCGGGCGGAGCTGACGGAGCTGATGGGCAAGGCCGGCTACGACCGGCTGGTCGAGCTGTGCGAGCAGCGGTTGAACTCGCAGCTGCCTCTGCTTGCGCCGCATCCGGCGGATCCGGTGGGGTGACGGGGGCGGCACGGTCCTCACGACGTCGAAGGGCTCGGGTCCCCGCTGTCGCTGGGCGGGGGCGTCGAGTCCCCCGGGGTGGACGGGGTGGAGTCGCTGGGGGTGGGTTCGGGGTCGGGTGGCGGGGTCGTCGGTGGGTCGCTGGGCGTGGGCTCGGTGGGCGGCGGGGTCGTGGGCGTCGGGTCCGGATCGGGCGGGGACGTCGGTGGGGCGCTGGGGGTTCCGGGGATGCTGGGCACCGGGCCCGGGGCGGACGGGGTCGGGGCGGGGCCGTAGCCCTGGATCGTGACAACCGCGCCGGCTGGTGCGATCGCTACCCGTGCGCTCCAGTACCCGGACGGCTCGCGCAGCTGGTCGACGTACACCTTGATCGTCAACGTTTCGCCTGGGCGGAGCGTTCCTGCAGATCGGCTCAGATAGAGCCAGGAGGCGCCCGTGGTCGCGGACCAGCGCACCGGGGCATGGCCGGAGGCGGTCAGAGTGATCAGTGTGGTGTCGCCGCTGTTGTCGGCGGTCACCGCCAGTGCCCCCGCACCCTTGCGGCCCGCTCCGGCGACGCTGACGACCTCCACGGAGACGTCGGGTTGGTCGCCGTTCGAGAAGCGGCCACCAGGGTGCGCGTCGGCGTTTCCCGTGTTCTCGTAGCCGCCGCGCGCCGCCTCGCCGTCGAGGCTGCCGGGGTCGTCGTCGCGGCTGGCGGTGGCGGTGCTGCCCTCTCCGCCCTCGCCGGTGACCGGCGAGGCCCGGTAGGCGGACCAGAGGGCCAGTACGGGGGCCGCCACGACGGTGGCGACGACGGTCGTGGTGACGGCACGCGCGCGTAGGCGGTCCCTTCGGGCGGCGCGGTCCTTGGGGTCCATGGGGAAGCCGCGCCGGTCGAAGCGGGGCGCGGCGGTGCCCCGCGCGCGCGGGTGATGCGCCATGGCGTGGTGCAGTGCCGCGCGGGGCGCCTCCAGCACGGGCAGGGCGGCGGGGGTGACGCTGGCGCCGGGCCAGCGGCCGGGGACGGCGCGCTCGGCGGTGCGCCGGCAGCGGGGGCAGTCGTCGACGTGCCGGACGAGCTCACGGCGGACCGCGGCGCTGAGCACGAGCTGGTTGTCGCCGGTGAGGCGGGCGACGCTCGGACAGCCGCCGGTCTCGACGACCGCGAGGGCGGCGCGGGTGCGTTCGACCTCGCAGGCGGCGGAGGCGAGCAGCTCACGGGCGGCGGCGAGGTCCATGCCGAGGACGGCGGCGACCTCATGGGCGGCCAGGTGGTGGCGTACGGCCAGTTCGAGCGCCTCGCGCTGCTCAGGGGTGGTGCCGGCGGCCTCCGGCCAGGCCAGCTGAGCGAGTTCGCGCCGGCGCTGCTCCTGGGCCTCCTCGGAGACGTGCGGGGTGGTGGGCCGTCTGCCGCGCTGCCGTTCGGTGCCATGGTGGCCCGCCGCGTGCGTGGCCTGACGTTTCTGCTTGATCTCGGCCAGCTTGCGCAGGCACGCCCAGCGGGCCAGCGCGTACAGCCACGCCCGGCGGTCCCCGGCGGCGTCCGGGGCACGCTGGCCGCGGCGTTCGGCGAGCGCGAGGACCTCGCCCAGGGCGGCGGTCGCGGCGTCGTGGTCGCACAGCACGGAGAGGCAGTAGGTGAACAGACCGTCCAGATACGGCTCGTAGCGCGCGGGCGGGTGGTGCGCCAGCGTGCGCGCCGCAGCACGGTCGCGTGCCTCGTGGCGCGCCCGGTGTGCGCCGGTCGTGCGGGTCGAGGTGTCCGGGCTGCTGCTCATCACCCGGCCGACCGTAGGCGGCGGGGGGTGGCACCTTCCGCCACCTTGAGCACATTTAATTCGTACGGGTGAAACGATCCCTCATAAGGGGACAGGAACCGGTGATTCCGTGACCGGTTCGGGCGTGTCGATACCGGTTCGTACCGGGTTCGCGGCCCCGTTCGCGGCCCCACGGCACGGTGGCCCGCGAACCGATGGCCTGCAGCGTGCCCGCGTTGTCAGTGGGGCCGGTTACGGTTTCGTCCATGGCTGCCCGTACGAAGACCACGAAGGACCGCCCGTCCTACCGCTGCACCGAATGCGGCTGGCAGACGGCCAAGTGGCTCGGCCGCTGCCCCGAATGCCAGGCCTGGGGCACGGTCGAGGAATACGGCACGCCCGCCGTACGCACCACCACACCCGGCCGCGTCACCACCTCCGCCCTGCCCATCGGCCAGGTCGACGGCCGCCAGGCCACCGCCCGCCCGACCGGCGTCCCCGAGCTGGACCGCGTGCTCGGCGGCGGGCTCGTGCCCGGCGCGGTGGTGCTCGTCGCGGGCGAGCCCGGCGTCGGCAAGTCGACCCTGCTACTGGACGTGGCGGCCAAGTCGGCGAGTGACGAACACCGCACCCTCTATGTGACCGGCGAGGAGTCGGCGAGCCAGGTCCGGCTGCGCGCCGACCGGATCGGCGCCATCGACGACCACCTCTATCTCGCCGCCGAGACCGATCTGGCTGCCGTGCTGGGCCACTTGGACGCGGTGAAGCCGTCACTGCTCATCCTCGACTCGGTACAGACGGTCGCCTCCCCGGAGATCGACGGCGCGCCGGGCGGCATGGCCCAGGTCCGCGAGGTGGCCGGCGCCCTGATCCGCGCTTCCAAGGAGCGGGGCATGTCCACGCTCCTTGTGGGCCATGTCACCAAGGACGGCGCGATCGCGGGCCCGCGCCTGCTGGAGCACCTCGTCGACGTCGTCCTGCACTTCGAGGGCGACCGGCACGCGCGTCTGCGCCTCGTACGCGGCGTCAAGAACCGCTACGGGACGACGGACGAGGTCGGCTGCTTCGAGCTGCACGACGAGGGAATCACCGGACTCGCCGACCCCAGCGGCCTGTTCCTGACCCGCCGGGCCGAGCCGGTCCCCGGCACCTGCCTGACCGTCACCCTGGAGGGCCGCCGCCCCCTGGTCGCCGAGGTCCAGGCACTCACGGTCGACTCGCAGATCCCCTCCCCACGCCGCACGACATCCGGCCTGGAGACCTCTCGCGTCTCGATGATGCTGGCGGTCCTGGAACAGCGCGGCCGCATCAGCGCCCTGGGCAAACGGGACATCTACTCCGCAACGGTCGGCGGAGTGAAGCTGTCCGAACCGGCCGCCGACCTCGCCGTCGCCCTCGCGCTGGCGTCGGCGGCCAGTGACACCCCGCTGCCGAAGAACCTCGTGGCGATCGGCGAGGTCGGCCTCGCGGGCGAGGTCAGACGGGTCACCGGCGTGCAGCGCCGGCTCGCGGAGGCGCACCGCCTGGGTTTCACCCATGCGCTCGTGCCGGGCGATCCGGGCAAGGTCCCTGCGGGCATGAAGGTCCTGGAAGTCGCGGACATAGGGGACGCCCTGAGGGTCCTCCCCCGCTCCCGTCGCCGAGAGGCCCCCCGGGACGCGGAGGACCGCCGGTAGACTTTGCCCTGGTCTCGCCCGTCCGTACGAACCGAGTGCGCATGCGGGAGCGCCCCAGAACCTGCGACCGGAGGAGTGCAGTGGCAGCCAACGACCGGGCAGCAGCTCCCGGAAAATCCGGTGGGAGTGCCGGTTCCGATGGCCTGATGCGCGCCTCGCTGAGCGCCGTGGCTCCGGGCACGGCCCTGCGCGACGGGCTCGAGCGGGTCCTGCGCGGCAACACCGGCGGGCTGATCGTGCTCGGCTCCGACAAGACCGTCGAGGCCATGTGCACGGGCGGTTTCGTGCTGGATGTCGAGTTCACGGCGACCCGGCTGCGTGAGCTGTGCAAGCTGGACGGCGGCATCGTGCTCTCCTCCGACCTGTCGAAGATCCTGCGTGCGGGTGTCCAACTCGTTCCGGATCCCACGATCCCGACCGAGGAGACGGGCACTCGCCACCGCACCGCGGACCGGGTCAGCAAGCAGGTCGGATTCCCTGTGGTCTCGGTCTCCCAGTCCATGCGGCTGATCGCGCTGTACGTCGACGGCCAGCGCCGCGTCCTGGAGGACTCGGCGGCGATCCTGTCCCGCGCCAACCAGGCCCTGGCGACCCTGGAGCGCTACAAGCTCCGCCTGGACGAGGTCGCGGGCACGCTGTCGGCGCTGGAGATCGAGGACCTGGTGACGGTCCGGGACGTCTCCGCCGTCGCGCAGCGGCTGGAGATGGTACGCCGCATCGCCACCGAAATCGCCGAATACGTGGTCGAACTGGGCACCGACGGGCGTCTCCTCGCCCTCCAGCTGGACGAGTTGATCGCCGGCGTCGAACCCGAGCGTGAACTGGTCGTCCGGGACTACGTTCCCGAGCCCACCGCCAAGCGCTCCCGCACGGTCGAGGAGGCGCTGGCCGAACTGGACGCCCTCACCCACGCCGAGCTGCTCGAACTGCCCACGGTGGCCCGAGCGTTGGGCTACACGGGCTCCCCCGAGGCCCTCGACTCCGCGGTGTCCCCGCGCGGCTTCCGCCTCCTCGCCAAGGTGCCGCGCCTCCCGGGCGCCATCATCGACCGGCTGGTGGAGTACTTCGGCGGCCTGCAGAAACTCCTCGCCGCCAGCGTGGACGACCTCCAGACGGTCGAGGGCGTGGGCGAGGCCCGTGCGCGCAGCGTCCGGGAGGGGCTGTCACGCCTGGCGGAGTCGTCGATCCTGGAACGGTACGTCTAGCCTCCGGCAAGGTGCCGTTGCTCGCGGAGGCGCCCCGCCTCTGTGGCTGTGCCCACCCTCCCCCACTCTCGGCTTCGCTCGAGCGGGGGACCTCTATCGCCCTGCGGAACGACTGCCCACAGTCACCTCTCTCTAGTCGGCATCCAGCACGAACGAAGTCCGCGCCTTCCCGAACCCCGGCGCCGCGGCCTCCACCAGATACGTCCCCGCCCCGGCCGTCCCCGCCGGAGGCGTCCCGCACTCGGGGGCGCTCGGCTTGCGATCCCACTCCACGCTGTACGTGATACTGCTGCCCGCGGGCACCCGGTACAGCAGGCTGCCGGCCCCCTTGGGACAGTCGTCCGACGACCAGTACGCGTCGTCGCTCCCCGCCTGAGTGATCGTCAGCACCGCGCTCTTCGGCCCGAGATCGACCTTGCAGTCACTGCCGGAGGAGTTCTGCGCAGTCAGCCGGAAGACCGGACGCTCGTCCGGTGAGTAGGAGTTACGCACGCTGCGCAGCGTCAACGACACCGCGCTCGGCGTGCAGTTGGACAAGGGGGACCCGGCCGGCAGGGCATCCCCCGCACCGACGTCGGCCCCTGACACAGCGCCACCCGAGCCACCGCCGCTGCTGCCCGCACTGCCGCTGCCACCGTCACCCGAGCCGTCGGCCCCGCCGGAGTCCCCCGCCCCGGCACTGTCTCCCGAGCCGCCCCCGTTGGCGTCCCCGTCGTCCGACTCGTCGCGTCCGCCGGGCGCCTGACTGATCGCGGGTCCGGAGCTGGACGGCCCCGGCGTGATCGTGGGCGCGGGATTCTTGCCGTCGGACCCGTCGGCGCCGTTCTTGCTGCCTCCTCCGCCCGATGTGAAGACCCAGGCGATCAGCAGCGCCAACAGGGCGATCACAGACAGCAGGACGACCCTCCGTCGCCAGTAGATGGAGGAGGGAAGCGGCCCGACCGGATTGCGCAGAGATCCCACGGCGCAAACTGTACGAGAGATCGGTGCGTCAGCTTGCCCCACCCGCCGCCAGGAGCCACAACTTTTCCGGATCATCATCCCGGAATGCCGCCGACGCGCCGCTGCTGGTCATCGAGTCGAGCACCGGACGACGCAGGGAGTGACGAACCTTCCCACGTCGCCTACGGTCCGTGACCGCGAGCACCGGGTACGACGACAACACCCCGACGGCGCCCGGAACTTGACGGAGCGGCGGACGGAGACGGGGCCGTTCGCGACCGCAGCCCTTGCACCATTGGCCACGGCATCCGGTCGGCGCAGCCGACACCGCGCCCCGACCCGCCCCACTCCGCGCTACCCACGTCCGCGACCTTCGACGTGGCAGGATCAGAAGTGCCATGACTGCGCCCACGAAGCCACCGCACACCCGCCCCGCCGACGCCGTCCCCGGTCCGCCGCTCGGAGCCGAGCTGCACTCCCCCGTCATCGCCTGGTTCGACGAGCATGCGCGCGACCTGCCCTGGCGGCGCCCGGAGGCCGGCGCCTGGGGCGTGATGGTCAGCGAGTTCATGCTCCAGCAGACGCCGGTGAACCGCGTCCTGCCCGTCTACGAGCACTGGCTGGCCCGCTGGCCCCGCCCCGCCGACCTCGCCGAGGAGGCCCCCGGCGAGGCCGTCCGCGCCTGGGGTCGGCTCGGCTACCCGCGCCGCGCCCTGCGGCTGCACGGCGCTGCCGTCGCCATAACGGAGCGGCACGGCGGGGACGTACCGACCGACCACGGCCAGCTGCTGGCGCTGCCCGGCATCGGCGAGTACACGGCGGCAGCCGTGGCGTCGTTCGCGTACGGGCAGCGGCATGCCGTGCTCGACACCAACGTCCGCCGGGTCCTGGCCCGCGCGGTCAACGGTGTGCAGTACCCGCCGAACGCCACCACCGCCGCCGAGCGCCGGCTCGCCCGGGCGCTGCTGCCCGAGGACGAGCGGACCGCCGCCCGCTGGGCCGCGGCCTCCATGGAGCTGGGCGCGCTGGTGTGCACGGCCAAGAACGAGAGCTGCCACAGCTGCCCGATCGCCGCACAGTGCGCCTGGCGGCTGGCCGGGAAGCCGGAGCACGAGGGTCCGCCGCGCCGGGGACAGACGTACGCCGGCACCGACCGTCAGGTACGCGGCAAGCTGCTCGCCGTTCTGCGCGAGGCGCACGCGCCCGTGCCGCAGGCGGTGCTCGACCGGGTGTGGCACGAGCCGGTGCAGCGGGCCCGGGCGCTGGACGGCTTGGTCGCGGACGGTCTGGTGGAGCCGCTGCCGGGCGGCCTGTACCGGCTGCCGCTGAGCTGACGTACAGCCGCGTCACAGACTCCTGTCACACATCTGCGGTCGTTCACAGCTCCGTCCAAGTGCCAAATCGCCCCATACCCGCCCCATCTGATCTGCGTCTTTAATCCCTCCCTACTTCCGTTACACAACCGACGGACAGCCGAGCGTTTACCGCAGGCTGCTTCGGACAGCGCCGTGACAACGCCTCCGTAGCTTCTTTTCCGTGCCCGACGGGGTGGCACGGCTACAGAAGTAACGGGGATGGAGGCGGTTGATCATGGCGCAGCGCGAGGTGGGCGAGGTGCTCGAGTTCGAGGAGTACGTCCGCACCCGGCAGGACGCGCTCCTTCGCAGCGCCCGCCGGCTGGTCCCGGATCCGGTCGACGCCCAGGACCTGCTCCAGACGGCGCTGGCCCGGACGTACGGCCGCTGGGACGGCATAGCCGACAAGCGGCTCGCGGACGCCTATCTGCGCCGGGTGATGATCAACACGCGGACCGAGTGGTGGCGGGCCCGCAAGCTGGAGGAGGTGCCCACCGAGCAGCTCCCGGACGCCTGCGTGGACGACTCCACCGAGCAGCACGCGGACCGCGCCCTGCTGATGGACGTCATGAAGGTGCTCGCCCCGAAGCAGCGCAGTGTGGTCGTGCTGCGACACTGGGAGCAGATGTCCACGGAGGAGACGGCCGCCGCCCTCGGCATGTCGGCCGGAACGGTCAAGAGCACGCTGCACCGGGCGCTCGCCCGGCTCCGCGAGGAGCTGGAGTCCCGCGATCTGGACGCACGCGCGCTGGAGCGTGAGGAGCGGGAGCGTTGCGCGGCCTAGGGTCTGTCCGGCGGCCGGAGCCGGAGACGCGGGGCATGGCACGCCCCCCTGCGGGGCCGCCCGCCCCGGCCCGGAGCACCTGGCAGGCGGCGAGTACGGCGGTGGTCGTGTTCGTCGCCCTCGCCCTGTCGGTCTCCGCCTGCGGTACCGGCGGCACCGGCGCCCGGGACGAGGGCCCGGCCCACTCCGACGCGGTCGCCGGCACCGCAGCCTCGTCGGCGGCCCCGGCCTCCGCGGTACCGCCCGCCAAGTCCCTCACCCGTCCCGCGGCGGTCAAGCTCCTCATGGCCGACCCGGAGGTCTCGACGACGGTCAAACGCTCTCTGAAGCCGTGCGCCAGCGACGAGTACCCGGTCGACCTGTCGTACGGCGATCTGACGTCAGGGCCGGTCGACGATGTCGTCATCAATGTCGTGACCTGCAGCGATGTCGTCGGCATCGGCTCGTATGTGTATCGCGAGCAGGGCGGTACGTACCAGAATGTCTTCCAGTCCGAGGAACCTCCGGTCTATGCCGAAATAGACCGCGGTGACCTGATCGTGACCAAGCAGGTGTACGAGAAGGGCGACCCGGTGTCGAGCCCGTCCGGCGAGAACGTGATCACGTACCGCTGGGCCTCGGGCCGCTTCACCGAGGAGTACCGGACGCACAACGACTACAGCTCGGTGGTCGGTGGCGCGGCCACCCCGGCGCCCGAGAGCAACTGAACCCCGGCCGGACTCCCACGCACGACAAGCACATGAGGACAGAGAGCAGCGGGATGGCAGACCAGACCCACGTTCTGTTCGTCGAGGACGACGACGTCATCCGCGAGGCCACCCAGCTCGCCCTGGAGCGGGACGGCTTCGCGGTCACCGCCATGCCCGACGGGCTGTCGGGCCTGGAGGCGTTCCGCGCGAACCGCCCCGACATCGCCCTGCTGGACGTCATGGTGCCCGGCCTGGACGGCGTCAGCCTGTGCCGTCGGATCCGTGACGAGTCGACCGTCCCGGTGATCATGCTGTCGGCGCGGGCCGACTCCATCGACGTGGTGCTGGGCCTGGAGGCGGGCGCCGACGACTACGTGACCAAGCCGTTCGACGGTGCCGTCCTGGTCGCCCGGATCCGTGCCGTGCTGCGCCGCTTCGGCCACGCCGGCGGCGCCCGCGCCGGCCGGGCGGAGGAGGCCGGCGCCGCGGCGGACGGCGGCGTGCTCACCTTCGGCGACCTGGAGGTCGACACCGAGGGAATGGAGGTCCGCCGGGCCGGCCGCCCGGTGGCGCTCACCCCGACCGAGATGCGGCTGCTGCTGGAGTTCTCCTCCGCGCCGGGCACCGTGCTGTCGCGGGACAAGCTGCTGGAGCGCGTGTGGGACTACGGCTGGGGCGGGGACACCCGGGTCGTCGACGTCCATGTGCAGCGGCTGCGTACGAAGATCGGTCAGGACCGGATCGAGACGGTCCGCGGCTTCGGCTACAAGTTGAAGGCCTGAGCAGGGCAGGGGTATGCGGGGGATCTTTCGACGCCTCGTTCCGGAACAGCTGGAGCGCGCGGACATCCGTACGGGACTGAGGTGGAAGCTCAGTGCGGCCATCGCGCTGGTCGGCGCGCTGGTCGCGATCGCGCTCAGCCTGGTCGTGCACAACGCCGCCCGGGTCTCGATGCTGGACAACGCGCGTGACCTCGCGGACGAGCGCCTCCGGATCGCCCAGCGCAACTACGAGCTGTCCGGCCGCCCCAACTTCCCCAGCATCAAGATCGACGACCCGCGCCTGCCGCCCGAGTTGCGGGCGAAGGCCGAGGCGGGGCGGCGGGCGACCTACGTGGCCGACCGGCCGGGCGGCGGGCCGGACATCTGGGCCGCGGTGCCGCTCAAGGACGGGCATGTGATGTCGCTGCACACGGGGTTCACCGACCGCAGCACGGACATCCTCAAGGACCTCGACCAGGCCCTCGTCATCGGCTCCATAGCGGCCGTCCTCGGCGGCAGCGCGCTCGGCGTGCTCATCGGCGGCCAGTTGTCGGGCCGGCTGCGCAAGGCGGCGGCCGCGGCGAACCAGGTCGCCAAGGGCGAGCCGGACGTCCGGGTGCGGGAGGCGATCGGCGGGGTCGTCCGGGACGAGACCGACGACCTGGCGCGGGCCGTCGACGCGATGGCGGACGCCCTCCAGCAGCGTCTGGAGGCGGAGCGCCGGGTCACCGCCGACATCGCGCACGAGCTGCGCACCCCGGTGACCGGGCTGCTGACGGCGGCCGAGCTGCTGCCACCGGGCCGCCCGACCGAGCTGGTACTGGACCGGGCCAAGGCGATGCGCACCCTGGTCGAGGACGTCCTGGAGGTGGCCCGCCTCGACGGGGCCTCCGAGCGGGCCGAGCTGCAGGACATCATGCTGGGTGAGTTCGTCGCCCGGCGGGTGGCGGCGAAGGATCCGGACATCGAGGTGCTCGTCGTGCACGAGTCGGAGGTGACGACCGACCCGCGGCGGCTGGAGCGCGTGCTCTTCAACCTGCTCGCCAACGCCGCCCGGCACGGCAGACCGCCGATCGAGGTCACCGTCGAGGGCCGGGTCATCCGCGTCCGCGACCATGGGCCCGGCTTCCCCGAGGACCTGCTCGCGGAGGGCCCGAGCCGCTTCCGCACCGGCAGCAAGGACCGCGCCGGTCGCGGCCACGGCCTCGGCCTGACCATCGCGGCCGGCCAGGCCCGGGTGCTGGGCGCCCGCCTGACCTTCCGCAACGTCCGCCCGCCCGGCGCGGCGGCGCACATCCCGGCGGAGGGCGCGGTCGCCGTGCTGTGGCTGCCGGAGCACGCGCCGACGGACACGGGCAGCTATCCGATGCTGCCCGACCAGTAGGACGGACGTCAGGCGAACCTCAGACGGCCTCGGTCACCGGCGGCTGCGCGGGAGCACCGTCGTCCGCCTTCGGCCCCGCCCCCTTCAGCGGCACCTCCTTGACGAACACCGCCGCCACCAGCGCGACCACAGCCACCCCGGCGCCCAGGAGGAACGCCCCGTGGGTCCCCGCGGACACCGCGTGCTGGTAGGCCTCCCGGGCCGCGGCCGGCAGCTCGGCCAGGCTCGCGGCGTCCAGTTGGGCGGACTGTTCGGTCACCTTGGAGCCCAGCGCGCCGGCCCGCTCGGACATGATGTCCTGGACGCGGTGGTTGAACAGCGCGCCCATGATGGCGACGCCGAAGGAGGAGCCGAGGGTGCGGAAGAGGGTGGTGGAGGAGGACGCGACGCCCATGTCCTTCATCTCGACGCTGTTCTGGGCGACCAGCATGGTGATCTGCATCAGGCAGCCCATGCCCAGACCGAGGACGGCCATGTACACGCCGGAGGTCGGCCGCGAGGTCCCGGTGTCCATCAGGGACAGCAGGTACAGCCCGGCGACCAGCAGCACACCGCCAGCGACCGGGAAGACCTTGTAGCGGCCGGTGTTGGTGGTCACCCGCCCGGCGACCATCGACGTGACGAGCATCGCACCGAGCATCGGCAGGAGCAGCAGCCCGGAGTTGGTCGCGGACGCGCCCTGCACCGACTGCTGGTACAGCGGCAGGAAGAGGGTTGCGCCGAACATCACGAAGCCGGTGATGAAGCCGATGACGGACATCAGCGTGAAGTTGCGGCTGCGGAAGATGTGCAGCGGCACAACCGGTTCGGCGGCCCGGGTCTGCCAGAACACGAACCCGACGAGCGCGGCGACGCCGATGCCGATCAGCTCCATGATCTGCACGGAGGTCCAGGCGTACTCCGTACCGCCCCAGGTGGTGACGAGCACGATCGCGGTGATGCCGACGGTCAGCAGCGCGGCGCCCAGGTAGTCGATCCGGGCCTCGGACCGCTTCTTCGGCAGGTGCAGTACGGCGCTGATGGCGAGCAGCGCGACGGCGCCGAGCGGCAGGTTGATGTAGAACGTCCAGCGCCAGCCCCAGTGGTCGGTGATGGTGCCGCCGACCAGCGGACCGCCGATCATGGCCAGCGCCATGGCGCTGGCCATGATGCCCTGGTACTTGCCGCGCTCCCGCGGCGGCACCAGATCGCCGATGATCGCCATCACGCCGACCATCAGTCCACCGGCGCCCAGTCCCTGCACGGCACGGAAGGCGATCAGCTGACCCATGTCCTGGGCCATGCCGCTGAGCGCGGAGCCGATCAGGAAGATCACGATCGAGGTCATGAACGAGCCCTTGCGCCCGTACATGTCGCCGAGCTTCCCCCAGAGCGGGGTGGAGGCGGCGGTCGCCAGGGTGTACGCGGTCACCACCCACGACAGGTGTTCCAGACCGCCCAGTTCGCCGACGATCGTCGGCATCGCGGTGCCCACGATCATGTTGTCGAGCATCGCGAGCATCATCGCGATCATCAGGGCGAGCAGGACGACCCGCACGCTCCTGGGCTGCTTCCCCGTGTCCGTGCTGTCGGCAGATATGTCCGCCACCGCTCCCCCAACTTACTTGCCGCCGCGGCTAGTTCTGCCACGGAACGTAGCTCGCAAACTAGCCGGGCGTCAAGTAAGTTTTTGTCTTACCAGGAGCACGAGGACGGGCGGCACGATGGGCGGCACCAAGCAGCAGCGGCGCGGCAACACGCGCCAGCGCATCCAGGACGTGGCGCTGGAGCTCTTCGCCGGGCAGGGCTACGAGAAGACGTCCCTGCGCGAGATCGCCGAGCGCCTGGAGGTCACCAAGGCAGCGCTGTACTACCACTTCAAGACCAAGGAAGAGATCCTGGTCGGCATCTTCGACGACCTGATGCAGCCGATCGACGAACTGGTCGAGTGGGGCGGGCACCAGCCGCACACCCTGGAGACGAAGCAGGAGATCGTACGGCGCTACAGCCAACTGCTCTCCGACGCCGCACCGTTGTTCCGCTTCATGCACGAAAACCAGGCGACCGTACGGGAACTGCGCATCGGCGACCTGTTCAAGGAGCGCATGCGGGGCCTGCGCGAGATCATCATCGACCGGGACGCCCTCCTGGCCGACCAGGTCCGCTGCGTGAGCGCCATCTTCACGCTGCACGCCGGCATGGTCTTCGTGATGCAGGAACCGGAAGGCGACCCCGAGGACAAGCACAAGGCCATCCTCGAGGTCGCCGTCGACATGGTGACCCAGGCGCACAGAGGCGCCGCCCAGTCGTCTTAGAGGGTCACGCCCTTGCCGCGCAGGAAGGCGACCGGGTTGATGGCCGTGCCGTAGTTGGCGGTCGTACGGATCTCGAAGTGCAGGTGCGGACCGCTGGAGTTGCCGGTGTTGCCGGACAGGGCGATGTGCTGACCGGTGGCGACGACCTGGCCGACCCTCACGTCGACGCGGGACAGGTGGGCGTACTGGGAGAACGTCCCGTTGCCGTGCTTGATGACGACGGCGTTGCCGTACGCGGGGCCGTCACCGGCGCCGTTGCCGCCGGCCTTGACCACGGTGCCGCCGTGCGCGGCGACGACGTTGGTGCCGGTCGGGACGGCGAAGTCCTGCCCGCTGTGGGTGGACTGCCACATGCCGCCGGCCTGCGCGTAGCTGGCGCTGAGCCGGTAGCTCCTGACCGGGCTGGTCCAGGACGCGGCCTTCTTCGCGGCGGCCTGCGGCGCGGTCTTCTGGGTGTTCGCGGCGGCCGCCTTGGCCGCCTTCGCCTTGGCGTTCGCGGCGGCCACCTTGGCCGCTGCCTTCGCCTGAGCCGCGGCCTGCGCCTCGACGGCGCTCGCAACGCCGGAGGTGGCGGCGGTTGCGGTGGTGGTGGCCGCGACGGTGTTGGCGGCGGCCGCGACCCCGGCCCCCAGCACGACCGAGGCGCCGAGACCGGCGGCCAGCACGGCCGCGCGAGTGCGGAACTGCGGCGTACGGGAAGAACGGGACGTGACACGCGTGAACATGCGAAACCTCATGGGACGGGGACAGAGAAAAGCCACCCGGCACACGGACGTCCGCCGAATGGGCCATCCCTTGGTAACCCCCCGACCCGGTCATCCCAAAAGGTGTGACCTACGACGGAAGCTAGTACTCCACCCCATAACTTCCCGAGTCTTGACAGAGCCCTCATCAGGGATGAATCCGCCCATAACGGCAGTCCTGCCGCGGAATTCCGAGATAAAAGTCCATTTTGTCCAAATCGGCCTTTCCACTATTCCAGGTAGTAACGGACAAATCGCCTGTGCGGCATGTCACCGATGGGCAAGATCGAAGGACCCCTGAATGTGACGGGGGCTACGCTGCTGTTTCCTGCCAACGGGGCTCAGGGGGAGGCCGGGTGGAACCGACGGTCATCGGCATGAGGCTGGCGTCCGGGGTGGTCGCACCGCTCGTGAAGAAGCTGTTCGTGACCGAGGGTCCGGGCGCCGGGCTGGTGGACCGGCCGGTGCGGATCTCGTCGTACGTCACCTTCAGGGGCGAGAAGCGGCGGCTCGGCCGCGAGGACGTGACCGGACTGGCCGCGGAGCTGGTGCGCCGGGGACTGCGTGGCACCGGGGAGCGCCCTCTGCCCGCCGACGAGGAGCAGGCCGTCGTCCACGCCCTGGCCGATACGCTGTACGCCCTCGGCGACCTGGACATGACCGACGTACAGGCCGTGGAGCTCGGCCATGAGGCCCTGGCCGCCCGTCTGCGCGCGGCGAGCGGCAAGCCGGACCGGGACCTGTCCCTCGACGCGGCCCTGTTCTACTTCCGGGCGCTCACCACCGCCTGTCTGCACATCCTGCACTTCTTCACCCAGCGCTCGACCTTTGTCCCGCGCACGCTGGTCGAACAGACCCGGCGGCAGAGCGAGCTGCTGGCCAGGGTCGACGAGCTGATCGCCCGGACCCCGCCGCCCGGCGGCACCGACCCGGCCTTCGAGCAGCGCTACGTGTCGTACGTCACGACCAGGCACGGCCACCTCACCATCTACGGCATCGACCTGGTCAACTCCCCCGATCGCTGGCCCCTGGACGCGGCCTATCTGAGCCTGCAGGCACTGCATCCGACCGGGGACGGTACGGATTCCGACGGCCTCGGCGTCGCCTCCGCCGCCACCGCACTGCCCGCCGAACAGGCCTTCGCCGAGCACGACCGGGTGCTGCTGCGCGGAGTGGCCGGCTCCGGCAAGACCACGCTGGTGCAGTGGCTCGCGGTGACCGCGGCCCGAGGCGAGCGCGGCGACCGCATCCCCTTCGTCCTGCCCCTGCGCACCCTGGTCCGCCGCCCCGAGGGGCTGCCCGCCCCAGACGCCTTCCTGGCTGCCGTACGCGTCCCGTTCCACGCGAACCAGCCCGACGGCTGGGTGGACCGCGTGCTCACCGCCCGCCGCGCCCTGCTCCTGATCGACGGCATCGACGAGATCCCCGAACGTGAGCGGGAGCGCACCCGCCGCTGGCTGCGCGACCTGCTGGACGTCTATCCCGGCAACCAGTGGCTGGTCACCTCCCGCCCCTCCGCCGTACGGGAGGACTGGCTCGCGGCCGACGGCTTCACGGAGCTGATGCTCACCCCCATGAGCCAGAACGACGTGGCCGCGTTCGTCTCCCGCTGGCACACGGCGGCACGGGCCGACGCCCCTGACCCCGAACGCCTCGACGACTACGAGCGCTCCCTCCTCGACGCCCTGCGCACCAAGCCCGACCTCGGCCGCCTCGCCACCAACCCCCTGATGTGCGGCCTGATCTGCGCGCTGCACCGCGACCGGCGGGGCTATCTGCCGCACGGGAGGCAGGAGCTGTACGACGCTGCCCTGTCGATGCTGCTGGCGCGGCGGGACGAGGAGCGGGACATGTACGGCCACGACGGCATCCAGCTCACCGAACTCCCCCAGATCCAGCTCCTTCAGCGCCTCGCCCACTGGCTGATCCGCAACAACCAGTCGGAGATGGATGCCGAGCGGGCGGAACGTATCATCGCCGACGTCCTGCCTTCCCTCCCGGCCGCCGCCGCGCAGGGCGACGCCGGCCGGATCCTGCGGTACCTGCTCGTCCGCAGCGGCCTGCTGCGCGAACCCGCCCCCGGCACCGTGGAGTTCGTGCACCGCACCTTCCAGGACTACCTGGGCGCGAAGGCCGCCGTGGAGGACGGGGACTTCGGGCTGCTGGTGCGCGGGGCGGCGGACGAGCAGTGGGCGGACGTGGTCCGGATGGCGGTGGCGCATGCGCGGCCGCGGGAACGGGCGGAGCTGCTACGGGACTTGACTGCGGCGGCGGACCAGGCTGAGGGGGCGGCGAGTGCGCGGGTACGGCTTCTCGCGCTGGCCTCACTGGAGCATGCGACGGAGCTCGATCCCCGGGTGCGGGAGGAGGTCGAGCGGAAGGCAGCGGCGTTGATCCCGCCCCGGACGACCGAAGAGGCCCGCGCGTTGGCATCGGTCGGGCCGCTCGCGCTGGAGCTGCTGCCGGGTCCGGAGGGGCTCGGCGAGGAGGAGGCACGGGCGGTCGTCGTCACGGCGTCCCTCATCGGGACGGAGGCCGCGCTGCCGGTACTGGCCCGCTTCCGTTCCCATCCCGCCCTTGACGTACGGGCCCAACTCACGTGGACATGGCATCGGTTCGGGACCCGGCAATACGGCGAGGAGGTCATCGCGCATCTGCCCGAGGAGGGTCTCTTCTTCACCGCGCGATCGGTGGAACACCTGCGTTTTCTGCGGGAACTGGGCGGCAGGCGTGCCGTGCAGCTCGTCGGCGGCATCAAGCCGCGCGACATCAGCGCCGGTCTCCACCCCGACAGGACGGCAGAGCTTCACATCCGCGACAACGACGAGCTGGAAGACCTGACCTGCCTGTCGTCCCTGCATGGGCTCACCTATCTGGATCTCAGCAGGTGTTTCTACGTGGACGATCTGACTCCGCTGGCCCGCCTGCCCCTGTCCTGGCTGTCGCTGGACCTCCTGCTCCATCCCGACCTGTCCGTGCTGTCCGGATCGCCGACCCTGGACCAACTCGACCTCGGGATCGTGCTGGAGGCCGAGTCCCTCGACGAGGCGCTCCCGGACCTGCCACTGCGCTATCTGCGGTTCACCAGAACGGCACTCGAGAACACCGGCCTGCGCGGCCTGCACCGCTTCCGCTCGCTGAAGCAACTGAGCCTCGCCAAGCTGTCCACCAGGCTCTCCCCCGGCGACTACGAGGAAATCGCCCGGCTCCCCGAACTGGAGGAGCTGCGCATCAACTGGCAGCACGTCGACTGGCAGGGCCCACCCCTGCCGACCGTCACCGACCTACGCCTCAACAACGTCCTGGGCACCGAGGACTTCTCGGACATCCCGACCCTGTTCCCCAACCTGCGTGCGGTCACCGTCGTCCACGCCCCGGACGTCGCCCGCATCCCGCAGCACATCCTCGAACCGCTCCCGGTCACACCGGTGTTCAAGAAAATCCGCAGCGTTGTGTGACGCACACCTCTGTTCACCTACCGTCCAGTAACCCTACGGTTCCCCTCACGCCATCCACACCGACGAGCATGCTCACGACACGTTGGCACCGTACGGACGTGAAGGGACCCCCACACATGACGAGACGACGCCCCTGGGCGAGCCGCACCGCCGCAACCGCCGTCGCAGCAGCCGCCCTCGTGGCCATCGCCGCCCCTGCCGAGGCCGCTACCAGCACCGGCACCACCACCACCGCCGCAGCCGCGGCGGCGGACGTGGACTACGACACCTGGCAGAAGGACTGCCAGGCGGTGATGGACCAGGCACTGCCCTACCTGAAGCAGCGCATCGCCCAGTCGAAGCCGGGCGAGAAGCAGGCGATCGTCTTCGACATCGACAACACCACCCTGGAGACCGACTTCGGCTTCAGCTACCCGCAGCCGGCCAACCAGCCGGTCCTGGAGGTCGCCGAGTACGCCCAGGAGCACGGCGTCGACCTGTTCTTCGTCACGGCCCGCCCGGGCATCATCTACGCGCCCACCGAGTACAACCTGGAGAAGGTCGGCTACGAGGTCGACGGCCTCTACGTGCGCGGCTTCCTCGACCTCTTCAAGGACGTCGCCGCCTACAAGACCGCCCAGCGCGTCAACATCGAGTCCAAGGGCTACACGATCATCGCCAACATCGGCAACAACACCACCGACCTGTCGGGCGGCCACGCCGAGAAGACGTACAAGCTGCCGGACTACGACGGGCAGTTGTCCTGACCCAGCAACAGAGAAGGGGCTGCCCCGGGACGCGTGTCCCGGGGCAGCCCCTTCTTCGATCTTCGGTTCAGGCCGAGCGCAGCGGCTAGGCCTCCTTGCTCAGGTTCGGACCCGCTCCGCCGGCCGCCTGCTCGATCGGCGGGACGTCCGGCAGGGCCGACTTCTCCTCACCGCGGAAGGTGAAGGTCTTGGTCTCGCCCTCGCCCTCGGTGTCCACGACCACGATGTGACCGGGGCGCAGCTCGCCGAAGAGGATCTTCTCCGACAGCGAGTCCTCGATCTCGCGCTGGATGGTGCGACGCAGCGGACGCGCACCCAACACGGGGTCGTAACCCTTCTTGGACAGCAGCTCCTTGGCGGACTGGGAGAGCTCGATGCCCATGTCCCGGTCCTTCAGACGCTCGTCCACCTTGCCGATCATCAGGTCGACGATCCGCAGGATGTCGGACTGGGTCAGCTGCGGGAAGACCACCACGTCGTCGACGCGGTTGAGGAACTCGGGCCGGAAGTGCTGCTTGAGCTCGTCCGAGACCTTGTTCTTCATGCGCTCGTAGTTGGTCTTCGTGTCACCCGCGGCGGCGAAGCCCAGGTTGAAGCCCTTGGAGATGTCCCGGGTGCCGAGGTTGGTCGTCATGATGATGACCGTGTTCTTGAAGTCCACGACCCGGCCCTGGGAGTCGGTCAGACGACCGTCCTCCAGGATCTGCAGCAGCGAGTTGAAGATGTCCGGGTGGGCCTTCTCGACCTCGTCGAAGAGGACGACGGAGAACGGCTTGCGGCGGACCTTCTCGGTCAGCTGACCGCCCTCTTCGTAGCCCACGTAACCGGGGGGCGAACCGAAGAGACGCGACACCGTGTGCTTCTCGCTGAACTCCGACATGTCGAGGGAGATCAGCGCGTCCTCGTCACCGAAGAGGAACTCGGCCAGCGCCTTGGAGAGTTCGGTCTTACCGACACCGGACGGGCCGGCGAAGATGAACGAACCACCGGGACGCTTCGGGTCCTTCAGACCCGCACGCGTACGCCGGATCGCCTTCGACAGCGCCTTGACGGCGTCGTCCTGGCCGATGACCCGCTTGTGGAGCTCGTCCTCCATGCGGAGCAGGCGGCTGGACTCCTCCTCGGTCAGCTTGAAGACCGGGATGCCGGTGGCCGTGGCGAGGACCTCGGCGATCAGCTCACCGTCGACCTCGGCGACGACGTCCATGTCGCCGGCCTTCCACTCCTTCTCCCGCTTGGTCTTGGCGGCCAGGAGCTGCTTCTCCTTGTCGCGCAGGGAGGCGGCCTTCTCGAAGTCCTGCGAGTCGATCGCGGACTCCTTGTCCCGGCGGACGGCGGCGATCTTCTCGTCGAACTCGCGCAGGTCCGGCGGAGCGGTCATCCGGCGGATACGCATCCGGGAACCGGCCTCGTCGATCAGGTCGATCGCCTTGTCCGGCAGGAAGCGGTCCGAGATGTACCGGTCGGCCAGGGTGGCGGCCTGGACCAGCGCCTCGTCGGTGATGGAGACGCGGTGGTGCGCCTCGTACCGGTCGCGCAGGCCCTTGAGGATCTCGATCGTGTGCGGCAGGGACGGCTCGGCGACCTGGATCGGCTGGAAGCGGCGCTCCAGGGCCGCGTCCTTCTCCAAGTGCTTGCGGTACTCGTCCAGCGTGGTCGCACCGATGGTCTGCAGCTCACCGCGGGCCAGCATCGGCTTCAGGATGGAGGCCGCGTCGATGGCGCCCTCGGCGGCACCCGCACCGACCAGCGTGTGCAGCTCGTCGATGAACAGGATGATGTCGCCGCGGGTGCGGATCTCCTTGAGCACCTTCTTCAGGCGCTCCTCGAAGTCACCGCGGTAGCGGGAGCCGGCGACCAGGGCGCCGAGGTCCAGGGTGTAGAGGTGCTTGTCCTTGAGGGTCTCGGGCACCTCGCCCTTGACGATGGCCTGGGCGAGGCCCTCCACGACGGCGGTCTTGCCGACGCCGGGCTCACCGATCAGGACCGGGTTGTTCTTCGTACGGCGGGACAGCACCTGCATGACCCGCTCGATCTCCTTCTCGCGCCCGATGACCGGGTCGAGCTTGGACTCACGAGCGGCCTGGGTGAGGTTCCGGCCGAACTGGTCGAGGACCAGGGACGTCGAGGGGGTGCCCTCGGCAGGCCCACCGGCGGTGGCGGCCTCCTTGCCCTGGTAACCGGAGAGCAGCTGGATCACCTGCTGCCGCACGCGGTTCAGATCTGCGCCCAGCTTGACCAGGACCTGGGCGGCGACGCCCTCGCCCTCACGGATCAGGCCGAGCAGGATGTGCTCCGTGCCGATGTAGTTGTGGCCCAGCTGAAGGGCCTCGCGGAGCGACAGCTCCAGGACCTTCTTGGCACGGGGGGTGAAGGGAATGTGGCCCGAGGGCGCCTGCTGGCCCTGGCCGATGATCTCCTCCACCTGCTGGCGGACCGCCTCGAGCGAAATCCCGAGGCTCTCAAGGGCCTTGGCGGCGACACCCTCACCCTCGTGGATCAGGCCCAGGAGGATGTGCTCGGTGCCGATGTAGTTGTGGTTGAGCATCCGGGCTTCTTCCTGAGCCAGGACGACAACCCGCCGCGCGCGGTCGGTGAACCTCTCGAACATCGTTAATCGCTCCTCAGAGCGGTCAGGCAGTAAGGGGAACTTCCCCTCCCTGTCCTTCCGCAGCTTAGTCCCGCAAGCGGGGACCGCTCATTCCAACTGCCGACACCGTCCTTGGCCTCCTGACCCCGAACGCCGACATCTGCTCCAACCCGATGGTGCGAGACGATGTTCCCGCAGGCCAGGCAGTTACCCTCACCATCAGTACGCCGATGGCGAACGTGAGACGTCCTTTCCTGCGTGTCGCCCCCTCCCACTAGGGATGTCTTACCCGCTCGGACTGACAGTCCATGCAGCGCGCGCCCGTTCCCTCAGCTACGGGCGAACAACCTTGCACCACCCCACGCCCCCACGCGCCCCCGCCTTCGGCACTCTGCGCATTAGCTGAAACACTCAGCGTAACTTGCATGCCCTTTTGACGGTTGCGCTGGACATGGTTGGCGCTATGCCCATGGTCCCCCTTCCACGCCGACCGCTCGACTCGAGCGACCGGGTGCGGCGGTGGTACGAGAACGAACTGGGCTGGGCGACCGTGCCCGGCACTCCGGTCCGCCTGCGTGTGGGCCTGCGCTTCGACGTCCTGGACGTGCCGGCCGAGGCGGGCTGCGCCGCGCTGCGGCATCTGGATCCCGGCTCCCCGGTGGCCGTGCGGGGCGACCGGATGCGGCTGCTGGTGGCCGCGGGCAGCACTGAGGAGCTGCCGGGGCTGCTGGACTGGCTGGAGTGGGGCGCCCTGTCCCTGGACCTGACGGCCATCGGCCCGGGCGGCGTCATGGACGCCCCGAGGCCCCCGGGGGGCGGCGCAGCACTCGCGGATCCGTGCTCGGGTCCGCTCTTGGATCCACTGGAGCCGGGTGAGCCCGAGACGGGGCCTACCGGCCCGGCCGGAGGGCGGCCGCTTTCCCCGGGCCGCTCAGGCGGCTCTCTTCAGGGGGCCGCCGTGTGGCTGCGGCCCCCCGAGCCGGGGTGCGAGGTCGAGGCCTCGCTGCCGACGCTGTCGGCCATGGGGGGCGGTGGGGGCGCCCCCGATCTCGTACGGCTGGTGGACACGGTGGCCACTCACTGCCACCGGATCCGGCTGCGACGCGCGTGCGCTCAGCCGTTCGCCTTCTCGTAGGCCTCGCGAATGGACGCCGGAACACGGCCACGGTCGTTGACCTCGTAACCGTTCTCCTTCGCCCACGCACGGATCGCAGCGGTGTCCTGGCTGCCGCCGGCAGCGGCGCGCGCCTTTCCACGCCCGCCGGAAGCACGGCCACCGGTACGCCGGCCGCCCTTCACATAGGGGTCGAGAAGGCCGCGAAGCTTGTCCGCATTGGCGGTCGTGAGGTCGATCTCGTACGTCTTGCCGTCCAGCGCGAACGTCACCGTCTCGTCCGCCTCGCCGCCGTCGAGGTCGTCGACAAGAAGGACCTGAACCTTCTGTGCCACCGGATTTCCTTTCATCGATAACGTGAGGGCCGGGGGTCTGCGGCGTCCGCCCGTTTCGCCGTCCCCTGTTATATGCACTACTGCAGTACGTCGGAAAGCAAACCGCTTTTGCCGGAAAAACACAAACCCTCGGCAGAGACCGATCGCAGCTCCCCACCCGGAAACATGCGCGTTTCGGACATAGGGAACCTGGGCAGCCGGGTCGGGCGGAATACTCCTCGCATACCACCGGCATACCCGCGGCGATCACAGATGCAGAAGCATCCGGCTGTTGCCCAAGGTGTTCGGTTTCACTCGTTCGAGTCCGAGGAACTCGGCGACGCCCTCGTCATAGGAACGGAGCAGCTCGGCGTAGACGTCAGTGTCGACCGGCGTCTCACCGATCTCCACGAAGCCGTGCCTGCCGAAGAAGTCCACTTCGAAGGTCAGACAGAAAACGCGGCGAACACCCAGCCAGCGTGCGGTCTGGAGCAACTTCTCCAGCAACTGATGGCCGACGCCGGCGCCCTTGAGGCCGGGCTTCACGGCAAGCGTGCGGACTTCCGCGAGGTCTTCCCACATCACGTGCAGTGCACCGCAGCCGACCACCTCGGCGTTGTCGTCACGTTCCGCGACCCAGAACTCCTGGATGTCCTCGTAAAGCGTCACCGTGGCTTTGTCGAGCAGGATGCCGAGGCGGACGTACGCGTCGAGCAGTCGGCGGACGGCCGGGACATCGCTGGTCCGGGCCCGCCGGACGGTGATGGCTTTAGCGGTGACTTCGGGACTCTCTGCGGACATGAGCGGACGCTATCGCCCGCCGTCCTCCGGTGCCGAGCCGGGGTTCTCGCCCGCGCTATCGGAGGGGGATTCCGGGGCTTGGGTGCGTTCGGCAGGTGGGGGTGCGGGCGTTTCCGGGCCCTGGACGATGCGTACGGCGTCGCTCAGCGCCTGTCGCTGTTCCTCGCTCATCATGCCGAAGAAGGCGACGAGCGCGGCTGCGGGGTTGTCGCTCTGCGACCAGGCCTCGTTCATGAGGGCGGCGGCGTAGGCGGCCCGGGTGGAGACGGCCTCATATCGATAGGCCCGGCCTTCCGACTCGCGGCGCACCCAGCCCTTCTGATGGAGATTGTCCATAACGGTCATCACCGTGGTGTAGGCGATGGACCGTTCCTGCTGAAGATCTTCCAGGACTTCTCGAACGGTCACCGGGCGGTTCCACTTCCACACCCGCGTCATGACCGCGTCTTCGAGTTCTCCCAATGGGCGAGGCACAACTCATCACAATAGTGGGATGTCTGCGCACTTGCGCACCGAACCGGCACGTTCAGTTACTTTTCTCCGCAAACCAGAACAAATTGGGCGGACTTGTGGCGGAGGTGGTCGGCGCGTCGGCCGGGTGACCGGGTGCTGGGTCGTCGTGCGGCGGCTCAGGCGTCGCTGCGCGTGGAGGACTGACGGGCACCCTCCGCACGCGCGATGGCGGCATCGACGACCGCGTCCTCCTTGGCCTTGTTGGTGCCGCCCTGGGTCTTCACGATCACCCTGATCACACCGATGAAGAACACGGCCATGACGAACGGGGGCAGGAGCGCGGAGACGTAGTCCATGGCTCAAGGGTAGACGCGAGGGGTGGGGTGGCTCGGGCGGGGGCCGGTGGGTGGGCGTGTGGCGTGTGGCCGGTGGCGGCGGGGCGTGCGGGGCAGGAGTGAGGTGCGGGGCGCGGCGGGGGTGTGCGGCAGGAGCAGGCTGTGTTGCGGCCGGGGCTGTCGGGGGCGGGGTGCGCGGCGGGGCGGGGGCGCGCCGAGGCGGGGCTGGGACTGGGGGCGGTCAGCCGGCGGCGAGCTGGTGTGGGGGGTTCGCGGGGGGCTGGGGTGGTTTGCGGCGGGGGAAGACCTCGCCCGGGGTGGGGATGGGGCGGCGGGACGGTTGGGGGGTGGCGGGCCTGGGCGTCGGCTGGGCGGGCTTTTCCGCTGGGTTCTTCTCGGGCTTCTCACCGGGCTTCGCTGCGGGGTCCTCGTCCGCATCCGAGAGGCCGCCAGGGAGGGCCAGGAGGCGTGTGCGGGAGGCGGGGACCATCGGGGCGCGGGCGGCTGCCGGTTCGACCGTGGCGGGGGTGCTGTGGGCGAGGCGGGCGCGTACGTCCTGTTCGGCGAGCGTCTGGCAGCGGTCCAGCAGGGCGGCGGCCGTGGGGGTGCCGCGTAGCGCGCGGAGCGCCGCGAGGTCGTCGGGGTGGGGGCGGTATCCGGCACGGAGGGCCTCCTCCAGGAGCGTGACGTAGCCGGCCGCGGCGCCGGGCAGGGCGGCACGGTAGCGGGCCAGGTCGGCCACGAGGAAGGCCCGCAGGCGGGCGACCTCACGCACCGCCTCGTCGAGCGACTCGGCGAGGCGAAGGCAGTCCTGGACGTCCTCGGCCGAGGCCTGGCCGGGGTGGAGGGCGAGGGCGAGGGCACGGCGGAGCACACGCAGCTCCTCCACACCGAACGCCATGCCGCCGCGGGATCCGTAAGGCGTGGGCATGGACCGACGGTACGCGCTAATCGGACAAACCGGACGAAAGGGGTGGCAGGCGCGCGGGTGTGCCACCCGGGTGGGCGGCGGAGGACGCCTGCGGCGGCCTGTGCGGGCATGCCCGCACAGGCCGCGGGCAGTCGTGCCGCCTGGGGCGGCACGGGTGGGCGCGGGCGGCACCCCTACAGCGCCGGGCTGCGCGACCCACCCCGGCCCAGCGCAATGCCGGGTGCCTGACTCACATGCGGGACACGTTCCGCTCGTACACCAACCGCAGCCCGATCAACGTCAGCCACGGCTCGTGTTCGTCGATGACCGAGGACTCGCCCAGGACCATCGGCGCCAGCCCACCCGTCGCGATCACCGTCACGTCGTCGGGGTCGTCCGCGAGCTCGCGCGCCATGCGGTTCACCACGCCGTCGACCTGGCCGGCGAAGCCGTAGACGATGCCCGCCTGCATGGCCTCGACCGTGTTCTTGCCGATCACGCTGCGCGGCCGGGCGACCTCGATCTTGCGGAGCTGTGCGCCCTTGACGCCGAGTGCCTCGACGGAGATCTCGATACCGGGGGCGATGACACCGCCGACGTACTCCCCGCGCGCGCTGACCGCGTCGAACGTCGTCGCCGTACCGAAGTCGACCACGATGGCCGGGCCTCCGAAGAGCTCGACCGCGGCGACGGCGTTGATGATGCGGTCGGCGCCCACCTCCTTGGGGTTGTCCGTGAGGATCGGCACGCCCGTCTTCACGCCGGGTTCGACCAGCACCGCGGGTACGTCGCCGTAGTAGCGGCGGGTCACCTCGCGCAGCTCGTGCAGGACGGACGGGACCGTCGCGCAGATCGCGATGCCGTCGATGCCGTCGCCCAGTTCGTCCCCGAGGAGGGGGTGCATGCCCATCAGGCCCTGGAGCAGGACCGCCAGCTCGTCGGCCGTGCGGCGCGCGTCCGTGGAGATGCGCCAGTGTTCGACGATGTCGTCCCCGTCGAACAGGCCCAGGACCGTGTGCGTGTTGCCTACGTCGATCGTCAGCAGCATGGCCGGTTCCCGCTCCTCTACTCCGCCGCTCGCAGATCCAGGCCGATGTCCAGGATCGGGGAGGAGTGCGTCAGGGCTCCTACGGCCAGGTAGTCGACGCCGGTGTCGGCGTACGCCCTGGCGTTGTCCAGGGTCAGCCGGCCGGATGCCTCGAGGGCCGCGCGGCCGTGTACGAGGGCCACCGCCTCCTCGCACTCGCCCGGGGTGAAGTTGTCCAGCAGGATCAGGTCGGCGCCCGCGTCGACCACCTCGCGCAGCTGGTGCAGGGTGTCGACCTCGACCTCGATCGGTACGTCCGGGAAGGCCTCCCGTACGGCCTTGAAGGCCGCTGCCACACCGCCCGCGGCGACCACGTGGTTGTCCTTGACCAGGGCCGCGTCCGAGAGCGACATGCGGTGGTTCACGCCGCCGCCGCAGCGGACCGCGAACTTTTCGAGTGAGCGCAGACCGGGGGTCGTCTTGCGGGTGTCCCGGACCTTCGCGTTGGTGCCCTCCAGAACGTCCGCCCACGCGCGCGTGGCCGTCGCGATGCCCGAGAGGCGGCACAGGAGGTTGAGCGCGCTGCGTTCGGCGGTGAGCAGGTCGCGGGTGCGGGTGGTGATCGAGAGGAGCTTCTGGCCCTCCGCCACGCGGTCGCCGTCCTCGACGTGGCGTTCGACCTCGAACTCGTCCTCGCAGACGATCGACATGACTGCCTCGGCGACCCGCAGGCCCGCCACCACGCCCGCCTCGCGCGCGACGAAGTCGGCGGTGGCCACCGCGTCCTCGGGGATCGTCGCGACCGTCGTCACGTCGACGCCGCCCGCGAGGTCCTCCTGGATGGCGACGTTGGCGATGTCCTCGACCTCCACGGGGTCGAGTCCGGCGTCGGCCAGGAGCTGGGCGAGTGCCGGGTCCAGGCCGCACTCCAGGTATGCCTCGTCGTCGGTGTCCGCGCCGCAGGCACAGCCGTCGCCGCAGCCGTCGGACGGGGCGAGGGGAAGGTCGGGGGTGCTCACTGCTGTCACTGCTCCTGGGGACGGTGCGCCGGGTGGTGCGGCCGGGTCGGGGGGAAGTCTGCGGTATCGGTGATGTGTACGGCGAGTGTGCGGTCCGGATTCAGCCGTACGACGATGTGGCGGCGCCATGTCGTGTCGTCGCGCTCGGCGTGGTCCTCGCGCCAGTGGCAGCCGCGGGTCTCCTCGCGCAGCCGGGCGGCGGCGACCAGGACGCGGGCCACGCACAGGAGGTTGGTGGACTCCCAGGTGTCGACGCCGGGCTCGGCCGTCTTGCCGTTCTCCTCGAGGGCGTCGCGCGCCTCGGCGTGCAGGTGCTGGAGCTGTTCGGCGGCCTTGGTGAGGGAGTCGGCGGAGCGCAGGACGCCCGCGCCCTCGGTCATGATCCGCTGGATCGCGAAGCGGTCCTCGGGCGCGAGCAGGGGGTGGGCCGGCTTCTCCGGCTGCGGGACGGGGGCGGGCACGCGCGCGTGGAGGCCGTTGTGCCGGTGGGTCACCGCGATGTCGTGGGCGATGCGCTCGGCATAGACCAGGCCTTCGAGGAGGCTGTTCGAGGCGAGGCGGTTCGCGCCGTGCACACCCGTGCAGGCGACCTCGCCGCACGCGTACAGGCCGGGGACCGTCGTACGGCCATGGGAGTCGGTGCGTACGCCCCCGGAGGCGTAGTGGGCGGCCGGGGCGATCGGGATCGGCTCGTGGACCGGGTCGATGCCGTGGGCGCGGCAGGCGGCGAGGATCGTGGGGAAGCGGTGCTCCCACATGTCGGCGCCGAAATGCCGGGCGTCGAGGAACATGTGCTCGGCGTCCTGCTCCTGCATGCGGCGCATGATGGCCTTGGCGACGATGTCCCGGGGCGCCAGTTCCGCGAGTTCGTGCCGGCCGGCCATGAAGCGCACGCCGTCGGCGTCCACCAGGTGGGCGCCCTCGCCGCGTACCGCCTCGGAGACCAGCGGCTGCTGGCCCTCGGCGTCCGGGCCGAGGAACAGCACGGTGGGGTGGAACTGGACGAACTCGAGGTCGGAGACCTCCGCGCCCGCGCGCAGCGCCAGGGCCACGCCGTCGCCCGTGGAGACCGAGGGGTTGGTGGTGGCCGAGAAGACCTGGCCCATGCCGCCGGTCGCGAGAATCACCGCGGGGGCGTGCACCGCGCCCACACCGTCGTGCTGGCCCTCGCCCATGACGTGCAGGGTGACGCCGGCCGTGCGGCCGTCGGCGTCCGTGAGGAGGTCGAGGACCAGGGCGTTCTCGATCGTGCGCAGGCCACGCGCGCGTACCGCCTCGACGAGGGCACGGGAGATCTCCGCGCCGGTCGCGTCGCCACCGGCGTGTGCGATGCGGCGGCGGTGGTGGCCGCCCTCCCGCGTGAGCTCCAGCTCGCCTTCGATGGACTCGTCGAAGTGCGCGCCGGTCTCGATGAGGCGGCGTACGGCGTCGGGGCCCTCGGTGACGAGGATCCGAACCGCCTCCACGTCGCACAGGCCCGCGCCCGCCACCAGGGTGTCGTCCAGGTGCTGTTCGGGGCTGTCGCCCTCGCCGAGGGCCGCGGCGATGCCGCCCTGGGCCCAGCGGGTGGAGCCGTCGTCGAGGCGGGCCTTGGTGACGACGACCGTCGTCATGCCCGCGGCCTCGCAGCGCAGGGCGGCGGTGAGGCCGGCGACGCCGGAGCCGACGACCACGACGTCCGCGGAGATGGACCAGCCCGGGGCGGGGGCGTGCAGTCGTATGCCTGTGCTGGTCACGAGGCGGCTCCGAAGGTGAGGGGGATGTTGTCGATCAGCCGGGTCCCGCCGACCTTGGCGGCCACCGCGAGGACGGCCTCGCCGGTGAAGTCGTCCCCGATCTCGGTGAAGTCGGACGGGTCGACCAGGGCCAGGTAGTCCAGGACGAGCGGCGGGTCGAGGCGGGCGGCCTCGTCGAGGACCAGGCGGGCCGCGGCGCGCACGGCGGACGGGCCGCCGGGGGCCGCCTTGGCGACGGCGTGCGCGTCGGCCGCCGCGCGGGACTCGCCTATGGCGCTGAGGGCCTCGGCACGCGCGCGCGTGGAGGGCACTTCCCGCGCCCGCGCGCGCAGCGCCTCCTGCGCCGCGTGCCGGTCCCGGCCCGCGAACAGGGCGCGGGACAGCGCGAGCGCCGTGCGCCGTTCCTGGGGCGAGAGGTACCGGTTGCGGCTGGACAGGGCCAGGCCGTCGTCCTCCCGCACGGTCGGTACGCCGACGATCTCGACACCGAAGTTCAGGTCCCGCACCATGCGGCGGATCAGGGCGAGCTGCTGGGCGTCCTTCTGCCCGAAGAAGGCGACGTCGGGGCGGGTGAGGTGGAGCAGTTTGGCGACGACGGTGAGCATGCCGTCGAAGTGGCCCGGCCGGGAGGCACCCTCCAGGCGCTCCCCCATGGGGCCCGCACTGATCCGGACCTGGGGCTCGCCGCCCGGGTAAACCTCCTCCACCGCGGGGGCGAACACGACGTCCGCACCCGCCTGCTCGGCGACCTTGAGGTCGGCCTCCAGGGTGCGCGGATAGCGGTCGAGGTCCTCGCCCTTGCCGAACTGCAGGGGGTTGACGAAGACGGTGACGACGACGAAGCCGTCCCGCCCGACGTGTTCGCGTGCCGTGCGGACGAGGGCGGCGTGGCCGTCGTGCAGGGCACCCATCGTCATCACCACGGCGGTGCGGCCGGGCACGGCGAAGTGTTCGCGTACGTACGTCAGGTCGTCCACCGTGGGGACGAGCTCGAAGCTCCGGCGGCTCATCGGTCTCCCCCGTTCTCGGGCAGGTTCGTGTCCGCGGCGAGTACCCCGAGCAGGTCCTCGGCGAGTTCCGGCTTCAGCAGCCCGTGGGCGAGCGCCCGGTCGGCGGTCGCGCGCGCCATCGCCAGATAGCCGGCGACGGCCTGCGGGGCGTGCCGGCGCAGCTGCGTGACATGCGCCGCGACCGTGCCGGCGTCCCCGCGCGCGACGGGGCCGGTGAGGGCGGCGTCGCCGGAGCGCAGGGCGTTGTCGAGGGCGGCGCCGAGCAGCGGGCCGAGCATCCGGTCGGGGGCGTCGACGCCGGCCGTGCGCAGCAGCTCCATGGACTGGGCGACCAGCGTCACCAGGTGGTTGGCACCCAGCGCGAGCGCCGCGTGGTACAGCGGCCGGTTCTCCTCGGCGATCCACTCGGGCTCGCCGCCCATCTCGATGACGAGCGCCTCGGCCGCGAGCCGCAGTTCGTCGGGGGCGGTGACGCCGAAGGAGCACCCTGCGAGGCGCTGGACATCCACCGGGGTCCCGGTGAACGTCATGGCGGGGTGCAGGGCCAGCGGCAGTGCTCCGGCCCGCAGGGCGGGCTCCAGGACGTTCGCGCCGTACCGCCCGGAGGTGTGCACGAGCAGCTGTCCCGGCCGTACGGCGCCGGTGGTGGCGAGGCCCTCCACGAGGCCGGGCAGGGCGTCGTCCGGGACGGTCAGCAGCACCAGCTCGGCGCGCTGGAGCACCTCGGCGGGCGCGACGACGGGCACGTCGGGCAGCAGCAGCGCGGCCCGCCTTCTGGAGGCGTCGGAGACCCCGGAGACGGCCACCGGGCGGTGCCCGGCGAGCTGGAGCGACGCAGCGAGCGCGGGGCCCACGCGACCGGCGCCGACGACGCCGACGGTGAGCCGCGCGGGGCGGTCCTTGGGGTCTGGCTGTTGGCTTGTACTCACGCGACGGCGGCCTTCCCGTTCCAGTCCGCTCGGGGTACCGGACGATTTCTCGTCATGTTAACGCGATTGGTTCGAGGGGCGTTCGGTTGTCCACAGGCTGTGGGGCGAGGCTCGGTGCGGCCGGGTACGAAATCGGTGCGACCGAGTCCGAAAAGCGGGTGCCCGGGCGAATCGTCGCGCGGCATGATCCGTGGCATGACGGATACGGCGGAGCAGGGCGCGCAGGAACCGGTGTCGGTCGAGGAACAGCGCAAGCGGCGCTACGAGCGGCGCAAAGTCGCGTACCGGGGCGCGCAGCGCGTCCTCGCGCGCACCAGCGTGCTCGGCACGCTCCGGGAGCGCCTGGCCCTCCTGGAGGGAGCCGAGGACCTGTACGACCTCGACGAGACCGCGGACATGTACGGCAACGGCATCGTGGAAGCCCTCGAGGGGAAGGTCGCCGGACTGCTCGGCACGGAGGGGGCCGCGTTCTTTCCGACGGGCACGATGGCCCAGCAGGTGGCCCTGCGCTGCTGGGCCGGCCGCACCGGCAACCCGAGCGTCGCCCTGCACCCGCTCGCCCATCCCGAAGTGCATGAGCGCCATGCGTTGACGCAGGTCAGTGGCCTGCGTCCGGTCCGCCTGAGCAGTGCGCCCCGGCTGCCCACCGCGGCCGAGATCCGCGACCTCGACGAGCCCTTCGGGACGCTGATGCTGGAACTCCCGCTCCGGGACGCCGGTTTCGTGCTGCCCTCCTGGGAGGAGCTCACCGAGCTGGTGGAGGCCGCGCGCGAGCGCGATGCGGTGGTGCACTTCGACGGCGCACGCCTGTGGGAGACGACCGTCCACTTCGGCCGCTCACTGGACGAGATCGCGGCCCTGGCGGACAGCACGTACGTGTCGTTCTACAAGTCACTCGACGGCTTCGGCGGCGCCGCCCTCGCCGGCCCCAAGTCCCTGGTGGAGGAGGCGAAGGCCTGGCGGCACCGGTACGGCGGGCAGGTCTTCCAGCAGTTCCCGACCGTGCTGTCGGCGCTCGCCGGGCTGGAGCGTGAGCTGCCCCGGCTGCCCGACTATGTGCGGCACGCGCGCGTGGTGGCCGCCGCGCTGCTCGAGGGCTTCGCGGCGGCCGGGGTGCCCTGGGTGCGCGTCCACCCCGAGGAGCCGCACACCAACGAGTTCCAGGTCTGGCTCCCGTACGACGTCGATGTAGTCGCCGAGGCAGCGGTCCGGCACGCCGAGGAGACGAAGACCCTGCTCTTCGCCCGCCCCTGGGACGCCCCGGGCCCGGGCCTCGCCGTGACGGAGATCGAGGTCCGGGCCGCGGGCCTGGAGTGGACGGCGGGCGATGTGAAAGCGGCGGTCGCGGAGTTCGTCTCCCGGCTGCCGCAGGAGGTCAGCTCGTAGCCCGTCGGCGCAGATGGAGCCACCGGCCCAGCGCCTGCCGTAGCCGTCCGTGGGCCGGACGCTCGGCGATCACCGCGCGGAACTGCCGGTGGTCGCGCCACTCCCGCACGACCTGCCAGTCGTGGGCGCCGGGCGCGGGCGGGCCCGGTCGGCCGAGCTGCTGGGCGCGGTAGGTGTCGAGGAGGTACTGCTGCGTGATGCTCATGGCGGTTCGCCTTCTCGGGACGAGGAGAAACGGTGGATCGGGCTCCGCGGCTGCCCCGGTTGTCCCAGGCTGCGCCGCCCGCGCCGCCGGTGTCGCGCCGATTGACGGCCGCCGTCAATCGAGGGCGGCGTTGTCAGTGGCGGCGTGCACCATGGCGACATGAGCGTGAGCATCGACATCGCGGGGCTGCGGCCGGAGAGGGTCGCCGTGGTGCCCTCGCCCCTCGCCGAGCTCGGTTCGGCGCTGCACGCGCTGTCCGAGCCGGGGCACCATCCCGGCCTGCAGGGCTGGGTGACCGGCGTGACCGCCCGGCTCGACTCGCATCTGGCCGACCGGATGTGCGAGGCCGACTTCCTGTGGCGGGCGACGTTCTCGGACCTGTTCCTGCCCTTCGCCGGTGTCCCGGGCGGGAGCACACTCCCGGGCGCCACGCTCGCCGAGGACTTGGATCTGCTGGACAAGCTGACGGACGAGCAGTTCGTGGACGCAGCCCTGGAGTTCACCTGCGCCCTCCCGGACGCCACGCCGGTGTCCGACGTACTGGCCGACTCGGAGCTGCGCCGACGCGCTCTTGAGCTGGCCGCCGCGCGCGGGCCGCAGCAGTTGCGGTTCAGCCAGCGGCTGCTCGAGGATCCGCCACGCATCCGGGCCTGGCTGCGGCAGTTCCTGGAGGACTGCGACGAGATGTTCTTCGCGGACGCCTGGCCCCGCCTGCGTCACCAGCTCGCGGCGGACGCCCGCCACAAGACCGACCTTCTGCGGCACAAGGGCCTGACCGAGGCACTGACCGCGGTGTCCCCGGCGGTGGGCGTCGACGAGGCCGCCGGAAGAATCACCATCGACAAACTGCGCCAGGGCCACACCGTCATCAGGGACAGGAGCCTGCTGCTCGTGCCGACGAGCCTGGGCTGGCCGCATCTGCAGGTGCTGCACCGGCACGGCTGGCAGCCGGTACTGCACTACCCGGTCGGCTCCCCCGGGCTCACCGTGCCGCCTTCGGTCGACCAGCTGACCATGAGGATGACCGCCCTGTCCCACCCGGTGCGGATGCAGCTCTGCCGCAACCTCGCCCGCAGCACGTACACCACGAGCGAACTCGTACAGATCCACGGCATGACCGCGCCCGAGATATCCCGGCACCTGGGCGTCCTCAAGAAGGCGGGCCTGATCACCACCCGCCGCCGCGGTCGGTACGTCCTGCACCAGCTGGACGTCACCGCAGTGGCGCGGCTCGGCAGCGACTTCCTCGAAGCGCTCCTGAGGTGACCGTCAGTCGAACCGGATGTGCCTGATCCCGACCCGCGCCTGCCTCAGCCGCGTCCGCAGCGCGCCCTCGTTGTTGGGCCTGAGAGTCAGCCCGGCCAGCACGGCGATCCGGTCCGCCGTCTTCGGCACGGTCGAGTGGTCCGTCCAGAGGTGCTCGGCGAACTCCGGCTCGCGCAGCCGCTCCAGACAGTGGTCGAGCTGCTGCACGGCCCAGCTCTCCCTGCGCAGGCCGGCGTTCTTTCCGGCGACGAACTGAAGGAGGTGTCCCAGCCCGCGTTCGCGCAGCCGTTTCAGGACGGTCTCACGTTCGGCGAGGAGCGTGAAGTGCCGTACGTCATGGCCCAGTTCGCGGAGCCGTCCGACGGTCTCCTGGAAGCAGCCGAAGTCGGTGACCGTCATCGGCGCGATCACCACGCCGTCGTGCTTGGTGAGGGCGAGGTCGAGGACCTCGACGACGCCCTGCCGCCAGGACGCCAGGTCCTGGAAGTTTCCCCGCAGTGCGGGCGGCAGCATGCGGCGCAGGCCGAAGCCGGGGTGCTCGGGGTCGCAGATGACACTGCTGGGCAGGCGGCGCTGTATCTCGTGTGCGGTCTGTGTCTTGCCGCCCCCGAAGGGGCCGTTGATCCACAGGAGCATGCGCAGACCCTACCGACGGCCGCGGCTCCGGTCAGCCGTGTCCGCCGGCCCGTACGAGCCCCGTCTCGTACGCCAGGACCACCACCTGCACCCGGTCCCGCAGCCCGAGCTTGGTCAGGATGCGGCCCACATGCGTCTTGACCGTCGCCTCCGACAGCACCAGCCGGCCCGCGATCTCCCCGTTGGACAGCCCCTGGGCGACCAGCACCATGACCTCGCGCTCACGCTCGGTGAGCCGCTCCAGCTCCTTGTGCCGGGGCTCCTTGCCGGTGCTGGGCAGCATCGGCGCGAACCGGTCGAGCAGCCGCCGGGTCGTCGACGGGGCCACGACGGCGTCACCGCTGTGCACGGAGCGGATCGCAGCGAGGAGTTCGCCGGGCGGCACGTCCTTGAGCATGAACCCGGAAGCGCCCGCCTTCAGCGCGGAGAAGGCGTACTCGTCGAGATCGAAGGTGGTCAGGATCAGCACCTTCGGCGGGTCGGTGTCCGCGCAGATGCGCCGGGTGGCCTCCACACCGTCCAGCTTCGGCATGCGTACGTCCATCAGCACCACGTCGACCTCGGTCGAGCGCAGCACCTGCAGGGCCTCGACACCGTCGCCCGCCTCCGCCACGACCTCCATGTCCGGCTGTGCGGCGAGCACCATCCGGAACCCGGTGCGCAGCAGCACCTGGTCGTCGACGAGCATCACGCGGATCGTCATCGGGGCCTCTTCCATGTCCGTTCAGAAGGTCGTTGCAGAGGGTTGTTACAGGTGTCAACAGGAGGCGTGCGTCGGCGGTCAATGCGCTGGTTTGAGCGGCAGCAGGGCACTGATGCGGAATCCTCCACCTGGACGCGGGCCCGCGTCCAGGGTGCCGCCGACCATGCCGACCCGCTCGCGCATGCCGATCAGGCCGTGGCCCCGGCCGTCGGCGCCGCCCTCCTCGTACAGCTCGTGCGGGGCGCCCTTGCCGTCGTCCTCGACGAGCAGTCCGAGGCCGTCGTCGAAGTAGACCAGCCGCACGCTCGCGCCCGCGTTCGGCCCGCCGTGCTTGCGGGTGTTGGTGAGCGCCTCCTGCACGATGCGGTACGCGGTGAGCTCGACGCCGCTGGGCAGCGGGCGCGGAGTGCCCTCGATCCTGAAGTCGACCGGCAGGCCCGCGCCGCGGCACTGCTCGACCAGGTCCTCGATCTGCTCGACGTCGGGCTGCGGGACGTACTCGCCGCTCTCCTGGTGCTCGCCGGTACGCAGCACGCCGAGCAGGCGGCGCATCTCGGCGAGGGCCTGGCGGCCGGTGGAGGAGATGGTCTCCAGGGCCTTCTTCGCCTGGTCCGGCGCGGCGTCGAGGACGTAGGCGGCGCCGTCGGCCTGCACCACCATCACCGACACGTTGTGCGCGACGACGTCGTGCAGTTCGCGCGCGATACGGGCGCGCTCCGCGGCGACCGCGACCTTGGCCTGCGCCTCGCGCTCCTTCTCGAGGCGGGCGGCGCGCTCCTCCAGCTGCGCGAAGTAGGCGCGGCGGGTGCGGATGGAGTCCCCGAGCACCCAGGCGAGGGCGAAGGGCACCGTCTGGAAGACCGCGACCGCGATGTTCCCCGCGGCGCTCGACTCGTACTCCGGCCAGCGGATCTGCGCCAGCGGCGCCGCGCACAGCCCCCCGGCCAGCGCGAACCGGGAGGCCCAGCGGGCCCCGACCGCGGCGACGGTGTACACGATCAGCAGCAGGGCGAAGTCGGCGGGCGTGGTCGCCACGTCCAGCACCAGCTGCGCCACGCCCACCACGGCCGCCAGCACCAGCATCTTCTCCGGCATGCGGCGGCGCAGCGCGACCACCAGGCACAGCAGCAGCGTGACCGGGACGACGAGCCACGGCAGGTCGGTCCCGGTGTTCTCCTGCTGGACCGTACCCCCCACCACCGAGATCCCGAACAGGACGAGAGCCCAGAAGCCGTCGACCCATGTCGGGTGCCTGCGGAGGAAGTCGTAGAGGCGCTGCACGTAACCCAGAGTAGGGAAGCATGATGCGTGCGGGAGTCAACCGGAGGGCCGATCCGCAGCGGATACGTGTACTCCGCAAGGTGGAGGCCCCGTTCCCCTATGGCCCTAGCCTGGCGATGTGACCAAGGAAACGGCCGACGGCGGGTGGCGAGGGTGGCGGGTGGCTGCGGAGGCGGCGCTGTACGGGCCGGGCGGCTTCTACCGCAGGCCCGAGGGGCCCGCCGGGCACTTCCGTACGTCCGTGCACGCGTCGCCGCTGTTCGCCGAGGCCGTGGCGGGGCTGCTGTGCCGGGTCGACGAGGCGCTGGGCCGCCCGCCCGGTCTCGACTTCGTCGACATGGCCGCCGGGCGGGGTGAGCTGGTCTCCGGCGTGCTCACCGCGCTGCCCGGCGACGTGGCCGCCCGCACGCGCGCGTACGCCGTCGAGATCGCCGGCCGCCCGGCGGGACTCGATCACCGCGTCGAGTGGCTGGCCGAACCCCCGAAGAGCGTGACCGGGCTGCTGTTCGCCAACGAGTGGCTGGACAACGTGCCCGTGGAGGTCGCCGAGGTGGACTCCGCGGGCGTACCGAGGCTGGTGCTCGTACGGGAGGACGGGACCGAGCGGCTCGGGGAGCCGGTGTCCGGTGCGCAGGCCGAGTGGCTCGCCCGGTGGTGGCCGCTGCCCGCCGAGGAGGGGCTGCGGGCCGAGATCGGTCTGCCCAGGGACACGGCGTGGGCGTCGGTCGTCTCCCGCGTCGAGCGCGGGCTCGCCGTCGCCGTCGACTACGCGCACACGGCCGGCGCACGGCCGCTCTTCGGGACGCTCACCGGCTTCCGCGAGGGGCGCGAGACGGCGCCTGTGCCGGACGGGTCGTGCGACATCACCGCGCACGTCGCGCTGGACGCGTGCACGCTCCCCGGTGGGCGCGTGCTGGCACAGCGTGATGCGTTGCGCACCCTGGGCATCGCAGGCGCACGCCCCCCGCTCGCGCTCGCCACCACCAACCCCTCGGCGTACGTGCGCGCCCTCGCGAGCGCCGGGGAGGCCGCCGAGCTCACCGCAGCGGGTGGACTGGGCGACTTCGGGTGGCTTGTGCAGCCGGTTGGAATTCCGGACGTACTCGCCTGAGGCCCGTACCGGCTACTTGTCGATGTCCCCCACCACGAAGAACATCGATCCCAGAATCGCCACCATGTCCGCCACCAGCGTGCCCGGCAGCAGCACGGTGAGCGCCTGGATGTTGTTGTACGAGGCCGAGCGCAGCTTGAGCCGGTACGGCGTCTTGTCGCCCTTGCTCACGAGGTAGTAGCCGTTGATGCCGAGGGGATTCTCGGTCCAGGCGTACGTGTGCCCCTCGGGTGCCTTCAGGACCTTGGGGAGCCGCTGGTTGATCGGCCCCGGCGCCAGCTCCGCGATCCGGTCGAGGCAGGCGTCGGCGAGGTCGAGGGCGTTGTGGGTCTGCTCCAGGAGACACTCGAAGCGGGCGAGGCAGTCGCCCTCCTGCCGGGTGACCACCTTGAGGGTGTCCTGCAGCTCCCCGTAGGCGAGATACGGCTCGTCGCGGCGCAGGTCGAAGTCGACGCCCGACGCGCGCGCGATCGGCCCGCTGACCCCATAGGCGTGCACGGCCTCCGGCGCGAGCGTGCCCACGCCCCGCGTGCGCCCCCGGAAGATCTCGTTGCCGAGGACCAGGTCGTCGAACCGGTCCATGCGTGAGCGCACACCGGCGACCGCGGCACGCGCGCGTGCGGTCCAGCCGGCCGGCAGGTCCTCCTTGAGGCCGCCGACACGGTTGAACATGTAGTGCATCCGCCCGCCGGAGACCTCCTCCATGACGTTCTGCAGGACCTCGCGCTCCCGGAACGCGTAGAAGACCGGCGTGATGCCGCCGAGCTCCAGCGGGTACGAACCGAGGAACATCAGGTGGTTCAGCACCCGGTTCAGCTCCGCGAGCAGGGTGCGCGTCCACACGGCGCGCTCGGGGACCTCCATGCCGAGCATGCGCTCCACACCGAGGACCACGCCCAGTTCGTTGGAGAAGGCCGACAGCCAGTCGTGGCGGTTGGCGAGCATGATGATCTGGCGGTAGTCGCGCGCCTCGAAGAGCTTCTCCGCGCCACGGTGCATGTAGCCGATCACCGGCTCCGCGCGCGTGATGCGCTCGCCGTCCAGGAGGAGCCGCAGCCGCAGCACGCCGTGCGTGGACGGGTGCTGGGGGCCGATGTTCAGCACCATGTCGGTGCTCTCCGCGGCGCCGCCGATTCCGACCATGGTCTCCGTCGTAGGAGTCATGGACCCAGTCTCTCCTACGTACGCTGGCCGTATGGAGACGGGGAGCCCAGCGGGCGGCACGACAGCGGAGGCGGAGCCGGTATGGACCGGGCTGCCGCCCCGCCTGCTACGGATGCGACGGATGCTGCTGGTGGTGTGGCTGGGACTGCTCGCCCTCGCCGCCGGGCTGCTGCCGGGGCTGCTGGCCGGTCCCGCCTGGGCCGCCTTCGCACTGCTGCCGCTGGCGCTGATGGCGTGGGGCTGGGACCTCGTCGGCCGCAACTGGCGCTCCTGGCGGTACGCCGAGCGCGCCGACGACCTGCTGATCAGCCGGGGCGTGCTGTGGCACACGGTGACCGTCGTGCCGTACGGGCGCATGCAACTGGTCGAGGTCACGTCCGGGCCCGTCGAGCGGCACTTCGGGCTGGCCAGCGTGCAGCTGCACACGGCGGCCGCCGCGACGGACGCGACCATCCCGGGCCTGGACCCGGCCGAGGCGGAGCGGCTGCGGGACCGGCTGACCGAGCTCGGCGAGGCCAGATCGGCGGGGCTGTGACGACTCCGGGCACCGACGACGACGTACGCCGCGACAAGGTCGTGACCGAGCGGCGGCTGCACCCCGTCACGCCCCTGCGGCGGGCGTGGGCGCCGGTCGCCGTGCTCCTCGGGTGGGCCCTGCACGACCCGGACGGCACACAGCGCCAGTTGGCGCGACTGACCACGACGACGCTGCTGATCGCCCTCGCCGTGCTCATACCGGCCGCCGCGCTGTACGGCTTCCTCACCTGGTGGTTCACGCACTTCGCGGTGACGGAGAGCGAACTGCGCATCCGTACGGGCCTGTTGTTCCGGCGCACCGCGCACATCCGCCTGGAACGGATCCAGGCCGTCGACGTCACCCGGCCGCTCCTCGCGCGCGTGGCGGGTGTCGCGAAACTCAAACTCGACGTCATAGGGACCGACAAGAAGGACGAACTCGCCTTCCTCGGTGAGGGCGAGGCCCGCGCGCTGCGGGCCGAACTGCTCGCGCGCGCGGCCGGTTTCGCGCCCGAAACCGCGCACGAGGTCGGCGAGGCGCCGGCCCGGCAGCTGCTGAACGTGCCCCCGGGTGTCCTCGCCGTCTCCCTGGTGCTGACCGGCGCGACCTGGGGCACCCTGATCGCCGCGCTCGTCGTGCCGTCCGTCCTGTGGTTCTTCACCCACAACCTGTGGACGGTTCTCGCGACCGCGCTGCCGCTGATCGGTGCGGCGGGCGCAAGCAGCGTGGGCCGCTTCGTCACCGAGTACGACTGGACGGTGGCCGAGTCCCCGGACGGGCTGCGGATCGACCGCGGCCTCCTCGACCGCGCCCATGAGACGGTGCCGCCGGGTCGGGTGCAGACCGTGCGGATCGTGGAGCCGCTGCTGTGGCGGCGGCGCAGCTGGGTACGGGTGGAGCTGGACGTGGCCGGCTCGTCGAACTCCGTGCTGCTGCCGGTCGCCCCGCGCGAGGTGGCCGAGTCGGTCATCGCGCGCGTACTGCCCGGGGTGACGGTTCCGCCCGTGTCGTCGCTGTCGCGGCCGCCGCGGCGCGCCGGGCGGTGCGTGCCGCTGTGGTGGCGGGGCTACGGCTTCGCCGTCACCGAGGCGGTGTTCGCGGCCCGGCACGGACTCCTGCGTCGCAGCCTGGCGCTCGTACCGCACGCGAAGGTCCAGAGCGTACGGCTCACTCAAGGGCCCTGGATGCGGCTGTGGCGCGTTGCGGACGTGCACGTGGACACCGGAGCCAACAAGACCGTCACGGCGCGGCTGCGGGACGCTGGGGAAGCCGCGGAGCTGCTGCGGGCACAGGCGGAACGGTCACGGACGGGGCGCAAGGGGGCACGGCCGGACCGGTGGATGGCGTGAAGAACGCCGTGCCCGGCTTGGCGGCGCCGGGCACGGCGTTCAGGCAATCCCCTGCTCGGGGCGGCTGTTTCAGGAGACGGCGCTGCGCAGTCCGCGCAGTTCCTGCACGTCGATCTGCTCGGTCTCGTCGTGCGCCGTCAGGTCGATCACCTGGCCGATGCCGCGCGACTCCTCGCCGGCCGGCTTGAACTCGGCCTCGGCCTCCGCCTTGTGCAGGTCGAGCGCCTCCTGGCCGACCACATCGGCGAGGTCCTCGTTCTGCACGGCCTCCAGCGCCGCGGACGCGTTCGCCTTTGTGCCGAAGAAGTCGAACCCGCCCTCGGCCGTCGGACGGCGCACCGGAGCGGAGGCCGGTACGACGGCCACCGCGGTCGGCACGGTGAAGTGACCGGAGGGCTGCTGCACGGGCGCGGCGGGCCTGGCCGTGGCCGGGACGGACTCCGCGGGGGCCGCGGCAGCGTTGTCATCGGAGGGGGCCGTGTCGGCCGTGGTGGTGGCGGCCGCGCGCTCGTGCCCGTCGGCCGCCTCGGACTTCCCCCGCGCTTCGTCCTCCTGCGCGGCCTCCGCACCGGTGACCCGCTCGGCGTCGGCGGCCACCGGCTGCTGGGGGGATGCCTCCTGGTCGGCGTGCTCCTTGGGAGGCGCCTCCGTGTCGGCGTCGAACCGGATCAGCGCCGCCCGCGCCCGCAGGAACAGCCGGGAGCCCTCCGGGGAGAACAGCCCGGAAGCCGCCGCCTTCTGTTCGTCGGTCTCTTCGGTCGTGTCGGTCTCGTCGGCCGCGGTGACTTCGTCGGTGTCGTCGGGGTCGGCCGGGGCTGCCACGGCCTCGGTCTCCTCCGTCGTCGGTACGGGCGGCAGCGCACGCGCGGGCGTCGCAGCCTCTATCTCCAGCAGGCGGCGGCCTTCCAGGGCGCTGGCACGCTCGGTCTCCGCGGTGGCGTACCGGCGCAGCAGTGCCGCGTGCTCGTTGCGCAGGCCCGCCAGTTCGGCGCGCTTCGCCCGCAGTCGCTGCTCGAGTTTGACGCGCAGTTCGCGCGACTCCTCCAGGTCGGTCTCCAGTTCGGCGACGCGCTCCTCGTGCCGCCACTCGTCGCTCGCCCGCGCGCGCGTGAGGTCGGCGACCTGCTTGCCCGCCTGGGTGTCCCAGCGGCGCAGGACGACGGCACCGGCGACAGCCGTCACCGCGGCGGCCGCCGCCAGCCCACGGAGCACCGTCGGCTCCGTGAACACCCAGGGGCCGAGGGCGCAGACGAGGGAGACGCCTGCGATCGCCGACGGAGGCAGCAGCCTGTGCAAGGGCGGTGAATGGCGATGACGTCCACGTGGCATGGCCAGAAACTTACCGCGCGTAGGCGAATCATGGTGGCCCGGGCGGTAAAAACCCAGCCACTCCGATGCATTCACAGCACATGGGCCGTCGGGCCTGCGGGAGTTCACCGGGATCTCCTCCCCGGACTGTGAAAGGGCTTCGGCGAACGGGAGTGAACCTGACCCCGAATCCCACCGTCCTAGAGGGCGCAATGTCGCCGGATGCCCGAATCGGCACCGGTTTCCCGGTCTCTCGCAGAACAACGAGCAGACCTACGACCAGAACTGCGGGATGCGATGCCTGTCAAGGAAGAAGGGACAAGGGTGCGGCGGCTGTTCCGGGTTCCGCGCCCGGAGTCCGTTCCCGTCCTCGTCGCCAGGGCGTGTGCCCTTGTGGGCCTCCTGGACATCGCCGTGAGCGTCTTTCCGCGCTTCCGGCACAGCCGTGTGCACGCCCTCGCCGAGGTGCTGCCCGGCGCTCTCGGCCCGTTCGCGGCGGCGCTCTCGCTCAGCACGGGCGTGCTGTTGCTGCTGCTCGCCCACGGTCTCAAGCGGGGCAAACGCCGGGCGTGGCGCGCGGCCGTCGCGCTGCTGCCGGCCGGGGCGGCCGCGCAGTTCACGTACCGCCACTCCGTTGTCGGCGTGGTCGTCTCCCTGGCGCTGCTCGCGCCGCTGCTGCGCCACCGCGAGCAGTTCGCGGCCCTGCCCGACCCGCGCAGCCGGTGGCGGGCCCTCGCCAACTTCGTGCTCATGGGCGCCGGTTCGCTCGCCCTCGGGCTGGTCGTCGTCAGCGCGCATTCCCGCACGATGATCGGCGACCCGTCTCTGGCGGACCGCATCACCCATGTCCTGTACGGCCTGTTCGGCTTCGAGGGCCCGGTCCGGTACCAGGGCGACACGTCCTGGACCGTCGCCGTCTGTCTCGGAGCGCTCGGCCTGCTCACCGCCGTCACCACGATCTGTCTCGTCCTGCGCCCCGAACACCCGGCAGACCCGGCCGCCCGGCTCACACAGGACGACGAGGCCCGGCTGCGCGCCCTGCTGGACCGGCACGGCGGCCGCGACTCCCTCGGCCGCTTCGTGCTGCGCCGGGACGAGTCCGTCGTCTTCTCGCCCAGCGGCAAGGCGGCGGTGACCTACCGCGTGGTGTCCGGGGTGATGCTCGCCGGCGGCGACCCCATCGGCGACGTCGAGGCCTGGCCGGGCGCCATCGAACGCTTCATGGACGAGGCCCGGGCGCACTCCTGGACCCCGGCCGTCATGGGCTGCTCCGAGACCGGCCGCGAGGTGTGGACCCGTGAGACCGGCCTGGACGCCCTCGAGCCGGGCGACGAGGCAGTGGTGGACGTCGCGGATTTCTCCCTCGCCGGCCGCGCGATGCGCAGCGTGCGCCGGCCGGCCAAGCGCATCGAGCGTGCCGGTTACGAAACCCGCGTCCGACGCGTCCATGACCTCGGCGAGGCCTCGGGACACCTGCCGCGCATCCGCCTCGCCGCCCCGCGCCCCTGGGCGTACGCCGTCACGGAGCGGGGCATGCGCGCGGCCTGACCGGGACAGGCCCGAGCGGAGGCCCCACCCCCCTCCAGCACCAGGGGCTTCCGCTCGGGCCGCACGACGCCGGGACCGCCGGGCCGCACACCCACGTGGAGAGGCCCCGCCCACCGTGGGCCTACGCTGAACGTATGAGCAAGCAGAGCGGACGCGGGCGTATCGCGGGCCTTCCGGAATGGGACCGCTGCGCGGTCATGGGAGTCGTGAACGTGACCCCCGATTCCTTCTCCGACGGCGGCCGCTGGTTCGACACCACCGCGGCCGTGAAGCACGGCCTCGACCTCGTCACCGAGGGCGCCGACCTGGTGGACGTCGGCGGCGAGTCCACCCGCCCCGGCGCCACCCGCGTCGACGAGGCCGAGGAACTGCGGCGGGTCATCCCGGTCGTCCGCGGCCTGGCCTCCGAAGGTGTCGTCGTCTCCGTCGACACCATGCGCGCCTCCGTCGCCGAACAGGCCCTAGCCGCCGGCGCCGCCCTCGTCAACGACGTCAGCGGCGGCCTCGCCGACCCCGCGATGATCCGTGTCGTCGCGGAGACCGGCGCCCCCTTCGTCGTCATGCACTGGCGCGGCTTCCTGGAGGGCGGCAACGTCAAAGGCGTGTACGACGACGTCGTCACCGAAGTCGTCGACGAGCTGCACGCGCGCGTGGAGGCCGTCCTGGAGGGCGGTGTCGCACCCGACCGCATCGTCGTCGACCCCGGCCTCGGCTTCTCCAAGGAGGCCGAGCACGACCTCACTCTGCTCGCCCACCTGGACCGCCTGCGCGCCCTCGGCCACCCGCTGCTGGTCGCCGCCTCCCGCAAGCGGTTCCTCGGCCGTGTCCTCGCCGGTCCCGAGGGCGCCCCGCCGCCGGCCCGGGAGCGCGATGCCGCAACGGCAGCTGTCTCCGCACTGGCGGCGCACGCCGGCGCCTGGGCGGTGCGGGTGCACGAGGTGCGGGCAACGGCCGACGCGGTACGGATCGCGCGCGCCGTGGAAGGAGTCCGGTGAGCGCCCCCCACACCGACGTCGAACAGGTCGAACTCGCCAACACGGCCTTCTACGAGGCACTGGAGCGGGGCGACTTCGAAGAGGTGTCCTCGCTCTGGCTCACCCCGTCCGACCTGGGCGTCGACGAGACCTACCACGACCCCGCGGACACCGGGGTGGTCTCCTGTGTGCACCCCGGCTGGCCCGTGCTCACCGGCCGCGGCGAGGTCCTCAGGTCGTACGCGCTGATCATGGCGAACACCGACTACATCCAGTTCTTCCTCACCGACGTCCACGTCTCCGTCACCGGCGACACCGCCCTGGTCACCTGCACCGAGAACATCCTCAGCGGCGGCCCCGCCCCCGAGGACGGCGACGGACCCGGCCCGCTCGTCGGCCAGCTGGTGGTCGCCACGAACGTGTTCCGCCGCACACCCGCCGGCTGGAAGCTCTGGTCACACCACGCCTCACCCGTTCTGGCCGAAACCGACGAGGCCGAGGACGACGACACACCCGCCTGAGTGGGTAGGCGCCCCACAAGGGCCCGAAGGGACCAAGGAGTGGTTGGAATCACCTACTCCGGGGTATGCGCGGCTACCACCCCATGAGCTGCCGGGTTCCCCAGGGAAAACGCTCGATGAAACCTCCTGGCCCCGCCCCGGGCCCACGCCCCCGTGGCCCGGAGCTGTCAGCGCCCGCAGGTAGATTCGGTTCAGGCCGGTGTGCCGCCCGCACCCGGTACGAACCGGCCGCAACCGACGATTGCAGGAGTGATTCGCGTGGATCGTGTCGCGCTGCGCGGCCTGAAGGCCCGCGGGCACCACGGTGTGTTCCCCAAGGAGCGCGAGGAGGGCCAGACCTTCATCGTGGACCTCGTCCTGGGCCTGGACACCCGGCCGGCCGCCGCCGACGACGACCTGGCGAAGACCGTGCATTACGGCATCGTGGCGGAGGAGGTCGTGGCCGTCGTCGAGGGCGAGCCCGTGAACCTCATCGAGACGCTCGCCGAGCGCATCGCCCAGACCTGTCTGAAGCACGAAGGGGTCCGGGAGGTCGAGGTCTGCGTCCACAAGCCGGACGCGCCGATCACCGTCCCCTTCGACGACGTGACCGTCACCATCACCCGGAGCCGAGTATGACTGCCTCGTTCACCGAGGGTCACAGCGACCCGACCGTACAGCCGGTACCCGCCTCCGTCGTCGAGAAGGTCGACGCCGCCGACACAACCCTGCACAACCCCAAATGGGCCGTGATCTCCATCGGCTCCAACCTCGGCAACCGCCTGGAGACCCTCCAGGGCGCCATCGACGCCCTCGAGGACACGCCGGGCGTGCGCGTCAAGGCGGTCTCCCCCGTCTACGAGACCGAGCCGTGGGGCGTCGAGCCGGGCAGCCAGCCCTCGTACTTCAACGCGGTCGTGGTCCTGAAGACCACCCTGCCCCCGTCCTCCCTCCTGGAGCGGGCGCACGCGGTCGAGGAGGCCTTCCACCGGGTCCGGGACGAGCACTGGGGCCCGCGCACCCTCGACATCGACATCGTCTCGTACGCGGAGATCGTCTCCGACGACCCGCACCTCACCCTCCCCCACCCGCGCGCCCACGAACGCGCCTTCGTCCTCGCCCCCTGGTACGACCTCGACCCCGATGCCCAGCTCCCCGGTCGCGGCGCCGTCGCCGACCTCCTCGGCACGGTCACCCGCGACGGCGTGGCACCCCGTGCGGACCTGGAACTCCGGCTGCCCGAGTAGTCGTTAAGGTCAAGGCGACCACGTCGCGACGACACAGGGACGACCTGACCGGCCGGGTCACCACAGACCACGGTCCGGGGAGCTGAAGGGACACCGTGAGAGAGCTGCGCATCAGGGTGCTGATCGGCGTGTTCGTCGTCGCGGGGGTGCTGTCCTGGGCGGGCGCCCGCCTGTGGAACTCGATCGGGACGCTCCCCAGCGTCCCTCTTGCCGCCCCCGTCGTCCTGGCGGTGATCGCGGCGATCCTGCTCGCCACGGCGCTCTCACTGCGCGCCCGCCTGAAGGCCCAGCGCGAACGCCGCCCCGGCGCCAAGGGCGTCGACCCCCTGATGGCGGCCCGCGCGGTCGTCTTCGGCCAGGCCAGCGCCCTGGTCGCCGCCCTCGTCGCCGGGATGTACGGCGGCACGGGTGCCTTCCTGCTGGAGTCCCTCGACATCCCCGCCCGCCGCGACCAGGCGTTCTACGCCGGCTTCTCGGTGCTGGCCGGCATCGGTGTCATAGCGGCCGCCATCTTCCTGGAGCGCGTCTGCAAGCTCCCGGAGGACGACGACCACGACAACACGGGAGCGGCACCGGCGGCCTGAGCACTCCGCTGGAAGTGCTTCGCCAAGGCCGCTCGGCGGCGAAGTCGGCGTACGAAACGGTCAGCGGGCCATGATGAGGCTCATGGCCTCGTTCCGCGTCGCAGCGTCCCGCAGCTGACCCCGCACCGCGGACGTGATGGTCATCGCGCCGGGCTTGCGGATGCCCCGCATCGACATGCACATGTGCTCGCACTCCACGACGACGATCACCCCGCGCGGCTCCAGGATCTCCATCAGGGAGTCCGCGATCTGTGTGGTGAGTCGTTCCTGCACCTGCGGCCGACGGGCGTAGACGTCCACGAGACGGGCCAGCTTGGACAGTCCGGTGATCTTGCCGCTGGTGGCCGGAATGTATCCGACGTGGGCGACGCCCCGGAACGGCACCAGATGGTGCTCACAGGTCGAGTACACCTCGATGTCCTTCACGAGGACCATCTCGTCGTGCCCGATGTCGAACGTCGTCGTCAGCACGTCCTCGGGCTTCTGCCACAGCCCCGCGAACATCTCCTTGTACGCCCGCGCCACCCGCCCCGGGGTCTCCCTGAGCCCCTCACGGTCCGGGTCCTCGCCGACCGCGATCAGGAGTTCGCGTATGGCGTTCTCGGCGCGCTTCTCGTCGAACTCGCCGATGATGCCCTCGCCGTCCAGCGTCACGGGGTCGGTCATGTGGTGCCTCGTTCCTGTGCTGTCACGTGTGGGGACACGCGTCCTCTCTGCGGGCATACGACGATGCCGCGCCCCCAGGCTAGAACCTGGGGAACGCGGCATCCATTCCGGGCCTGCGGGACCGCCGGGACGGCCCGGGCTCAGACTTCGGGGCGGTCCTCCGGGGCGGCCGGCTCGGCCGCCGGGGCGGGCTCCGCCGCCGTGGTCTTCGCGGTGATCGCCGCCGTCGCGCCGTTGGCGCCGTTCGTCAGTGCGAGCTCCTTCGGGGAGAGCACCGGCGGACGGGTGGAGGGCGTCCGGCGGGAGGAGCCGGTCCACGCGGGGCGCGGCGGCCGCTTGACGATCGGGGCGAAGATCTCGGCGATCTCCTCCTTGCCCAGGGTCTCCTTCTCGAGGAGGGCCAGGACGAGGTTGTCGAGGACGTCGCGGTTCTCGACCAGGATCTCCCAGGCCTCGTTGTGCGCGGTCTCGATGAGCTTCTTGACCTCTTCGTCGACCAGCGCGGCGACCTCTTCCGAGTAGTCGCGCTGGTGAGCCATCTCACGTCCGAGGAACGGCTCGCTGTTGTCGCCGCCGAACTTGATCGCGCCCAGACGCTCGGTCATGCCGTACTGCGTGACCATCGCGCGGGCCAGGTTGGTGGCCTTCTCGATGTCGTTCGCAGCACCGGTGGTCGGGTCGTGGAAGACCAGCTCCTCGGCCGCGCGGCCGCCCAGCATGTAGGCCAGCTGGTCGAGCATCTCGTTGCGCGTGGTCGAGTACTTGTCCTCGTCGGGCAGCACCATCGTGTAGCCGAGGGCGCGGCCGCGGGACAGGATCGTGATCTTGTGGACCGGGTCGGAGTTCGGAGAGGCCGCCGCGACCAGGGCGTGACCGCCCTCGTGGTACGCGGTGATCTTCTTCTCCTTGTCCGACATGATCCGGGTCCGCTTCTGCGGGCCCGCCACGACGCGGTCGATGGCCTCGTCGAGCATCTTGTTGTCGACCAGCTTCTGGTCGCTGCGGGCCGTCAGCAGCGCGGCCTCGTTCAGCACGTTCGCCAGGTCGGCACCGGTCATGCCGGGCGTGCGCCGGGCGACGGCCGACAGGTCGACGTCGGGTGCGACCGGCTTGCCCTTCTGGTGGACCTTGAGGATCTCCAGACGGCCCTGCATGTCCGGACGGTCGACCGCGATCTGCCGGTCGAAGCGGCCGGGGCGCAGCAGCGCCGGGTCGAGGATGTCGGGCCGGTTGGTGGCGGCGATCAGGATGACGCCGCCCTTCACGTCGAAGCCGTCCATCTCGACGAGCAGCTGGTTCAGGGTCTGCTCGCGCTCGTCGTGACCGCCGCCGAGGCCGGCGCCGCGGTGGCGGCCGACCGCGTCGATCTCGTCGACGAAGACGATCGCGGGGGCGTTCGCCTTGGCCTGCTCGAACAGATCACGGACCCGGGAGGCACCGACACCGACGAACATCTCGACGAAGTCGGAACCGGAGATCGAGTAGAAGGGGACGCCGGCCTCGCCCGCGACGGCACGCGCGAGCAGCGTCTTGCCGGTGCCGGGCGGGCCGTAGAGGAGCACACCCTTGGGGATCTTGGCGCCCACGGCCTGGAACTTCGCCGGCTCCTGCAGGAACTCCTTGATCTCCTGGAGTTCCTCGACGGCCTCGTCGGCACCCGCGACGTCCGAGAACGTCGTCTTCGGGGTGTCCTTGGTGATGAGCTTGGCCTTGGACTTCCCGAAGTTCATCACTCGGGAGCCGCCGCCCTGCATCTGGTTCATCAGGAACAGGAAGACGACCACGATGAGGACGAAGGGGAGCAGGGAGAGCAGGATCCCGACCAACGGGTTCTGCTTGGACGGCGAGACCGTGTAGCCGTCCGGGATCTGCTTCTGCTGGTACTTGTTCTGCAGCGTGTTGGCGATGTCCACGCCCTGGTCGCCGATGTAGCTCGCCTGGATCTTCGAGCTGCCCTCGACCTTTTCGCCGTCCTTGAGCGTGACCTTGATGGTCTGCTCGTCGCCGGTGGTCAGCTTGGCTGCTTCGACCCTGTTGTTATTGATCGCCTGGACGACCTGGCCGGTGTCCACCGTCTTGTAGCCGCCGGACGAGCCGACGACCTGCATCAACACGACCACGGCAAGGACGGCCAGCACGATCCACATGACCGGCCCACGGAAGTATCGCTTCACGTCCATCCATACGGAGCGGTGCCGCCCCGTCCCTCCTGCCACAGTGAGTTTGATAAGACAGTTCTTCTGACGGTACCCCAGCATTGTTGCGCGAAGCCGCACAGGACGGCTGGCGTTCCCGTCTGCATGCTCCAACGGCGCGAGGCCCGCCGGGGTTCCCGATCATCCTGCGGGGCTTCGGCCCGGGTGGGCTCAGCCGCCGTAGACGTGGGGCGCGAGCGTACCGACGAACGGGAGGTTGCGGTACTTCTCGGCGTAGTCGAGGCCGTAGCCCACGACGAACTCGTTGGGGATGTCGAAGCCGACCCACTCCACGTCGATGGCGACCTTGGCGGCCTCGGGCTTGCGCAGCAGCGTGCACACCTTCAGGGAGGCGGGCTCGCGGGAGCCGAGGTTGGACAGCAGCCAGGACAGGGTCAGGCCGGAGTCGATGATGTCCTCGACGATGAGGACGTGCTTGCCCTTGATGTCGGTGTCGAGGTCCTTGAGGATCCGCACCACACCGGAGGACTGGGTGCCCGCGCCGTAGGAGGAGACGGCCATCCAGTCCATGGTGACGGGGGTGGACAGTGCCCGGGCGAGATCGGCCATCACCATCACCGCGCCCTTGAGGACGCCGACGATCAACAGGTCCTTGCCCGCGTACTCCGCGTCGATCTTCGCGGCCAGCTCGGCCAGCTTCGCGTCGATCTCTTCCTTGGTGATGAGCACCTGCTGAAGGTCGGCACCCATGTCTTTCGCGTCCACCCGCATCACTTTCGGTCGTCCCACCGGCTGCCCGATCCCTCGCCCGAGCCGTCGGAGGGGGTCCGGATTCAGCCTTGCCGAATCACCAGTCTGCCACCCTGCCGCTGAGCGATGACTTTGCCCGGGAGATTGATGGCTCCCTGACCGCGCCAACCGGTGATCAGCCGGTCGACTTCCTCGATGTGGCGGGCGAACAGCGAACCGGCCGGGGCACCGGCCTCGATGGCCGCCCGGCGCAGGATCCGGCGGCGTACGGCGGGCGGGAGGACGTACAGCTTGTCGCACTCCAGACGGCCGGCGGCGTCCCGGACGGAGGCCTCGACCTGGCCGGCCCAGGCGTCGAGGGCGTCGGCGTCGTCGCGGGAGAGCTGGGCCGTACGGGCGAGCGCCTCCACGACGCCCTTGCCGAGCGCCTTCTCCAGGGCGGGCAGGCCCTCGTGGCGCAGCCGCGACCGGGTGTACGCCGGGTCCGCGTTGTGGGGGTCGTCCCAGACGGGGAGGGACTGGACCATGCAGGCCTTGCGGGCGGTCTGCCGGTCGAGCTGGAGGAAGGGGCGGCGGTAACGGCCGCCGGCCCCCGAGACCGCGGCCATTCCGGACAGGGAGCGGATGCCGGAGCCACGGGCGAGGCCGAGCAGGACGGTTTCGGCCTGGTCGTCGCGGGTGTGGCCGAGCAGGACGGCGGCGGCGTCGAGGCGCACGGCAGCGGCGTCGAGGGCGGCGTAGCGGGCGTCGCGGGCCGCGGCTTCCGGGCCGCCCTCGCGGCCGACGGTGACGGTGACGGACTCGACGGGGTCCAGGCCGAGTTCGCGCAGGCGCAGGACGACTTCCTCGGCGCGCAGGCTGGAGCCGGGCTGCAGGCCGTGGTCGACGGTGATGCCGCCCGCGCGGATGCCGAGTTTGGGTGCCTCGAACGCGAGAGCGGAGGCGAGCGCCATGGAGTCGGCGCCGCCTGAGCAGGCCACGAGCACGAGCGGCGACGGTGGACGCTCGTGTGCGGTCCGGTCGGTGGTGGGGGTGTGTTCGCTGAGGATGTCGTGGAGTACGCGGCGGACCGCCAGGCGTATCGCCGCGACCGCAGGATGGGGACCCATGTCCGGTTCCCTTCATGAAGTTGTCGGGGGTTGAGCCCGAGTCCGGTCACTCAGAGTGTGTAGATGGTGACAGAACCGGGCCGTTCCCCGAGCATTGCACGCCTACCCATGCCTCACGGTCCCTCGGACGGGTGATTGGAGGGGCGTTTGCCTGCCGTCGGCCGGCTCCGGCTCACGACCTCTCCCCGGGTTTCACGCCTCGCTCCGGCGGTGCACCCGTGCGATCCAGTCCGCCGGTTTGGCGATCTCCGACTTCGTGGGGAGGGTGTTCGGGGAGGTCCATACGCGGTTGAAGCCGTCCGTACCGACCTCGTCGACGACGGCCCGTACGAAGCGTTCGCCGTCCCGGTACTGCCTGAGTTTGGCGTCCAAACCGAGCAGCTTGCGCAGGGCGAGATCCAGCCGGGAGGCGCCCTTGGCGCGGCGCTGCTGGAACTTCTCCCGGATCTCCGCGACGCTCCCCACGACCTCGGGACCGACCCCGTCCATCACGAAGTCGGCGTGGCCCTCCAGGAGGGACATCACCGCGGTGAGACGGCCGAGGATCTCCCGCTGCGACGGCGTCTGCACGAGGTCGACCAGCGACCGGCCGCCGTCGTCCTCCTCGCCCTCGGGACGGCCCCCGACGAGGGACTGGGCGGCCTCCCGGATGCGTTCCAGGACGGTCATGGGATCGACATCGGTCTCCCCCAGGAACGACTGGATTTCGCCCTCCAGGTGATCGCGCAGCCAGGGCACCGCGGAGAACTGCGTGCGGTGGGTCTCCTCGTGCAGGCACACCCACAGGCGGAAGTCGTGGGGCTCCACGTCGAGTTCACGCTCCACGTGCACGATGTTCGGGGCGACGAGCAGCAGCCGGCCGCCGCCGTTCGCGCCGGCCGGGAGCTCGCGGGTGGCCGGGGCGAAGGTCTCGTACTGGCCGAGGACGCGGGAGGCCAGGAAGGACAGCAGCATGCCGAGTTCGACGCCGGTGACCTTGCCGCCGACGGCGCCGAGGACCGCGCCGCCCGGGCTGCTGCCACGGCGCTCCTGCATCTTGTCGAGGAGCGGCCGGAGGATCTCCCGGAACCCGGCGACGTTCGCCCGCACCCAGCCGGGGCGGTCGACGACGAGGACCGGGGTGTCGTGGGTCTCCTCGGTGCCCATCCGGGTGAAGCCCCGGACGTGTTCCTCCGAGGCCTTGGCGTGCCGGCGGAGTTCCGCGACGACGGCCCGGGCCTCGTCACGGCTCACCTCGGGGCCCGGCCGTACGAGCCGGGTCGCGGTCGCCACCGCGAGATTCCAGTCGACCATCCCAGCAGATGCGGCACCACCGATGCTCGTCATGCATCAACGGTACGTGAGCGCTCCCCCTTGGGGCAGGCCGTAGGGGCCGGCAGCGGCTGAGGCTCGTTCCGGCGCTGTGGTGCACGGCCGTGCAGGGCTCAGCGGCAGCCGCATGCCGCCAGGGCCGTCGCTGCGCGGTCCAGGGCTGTCTGGGCCGCCGTCGGGTCCGTGGTGCCGGTGGCCAGGAAGGCGAAGGCGAGCAGGCGGCCGTCCTGGTTCACGACCGTTCCGGCGAGGGCGTTCACGCCCGTGAGGGTGCCGGTCTTGGCGCGGACGATGCCGGCCGCGCCGTCGCCGTAACGGTCGGACAGTGTGCCGGTGAAGCCGGCGACCGGGAGGCCCGTGAGGGTGGGGCGCAGTGCGGGGCGGGCGGGATCCGCCGCCTTCAGCAACAGGGCGGTGATCAGGTCCACGGTCAGCCTGTTGTCGCGGTTCAGACCGCTGCCGTCCCTGAGGACGGTGCCCTTCAGCGGCAGGCCGAGCTTCCTCAGCTGGGCCTGCATCGCCCGGCCCGCTCCGGCGAAGTCGGCGCGTTCGCCGGTCGCGACGGCGGTGTGGCGGGCGAGGGCCTCGGCGATGTCGTTGTCGCTGTTGGTCAGCATCCGCTCGACCAGCGCCGAGAGCGGGGGTGAGGAGACCGTGGCGAGGGCGTCGGCCCGGTCCGTCGCCTTGGACGGGCCCGGGGATGTTGTCCTGATGCCGTGGTCCCGCAGGAAGCCCGCGAACGTCCGGGTCGCCTCCGCCGCCGGGTCCGTCACCCGGGGTGCCGGGCCGCTCGTCGAGCCGTCCGTACGGGCCTCGTCGGCCATCAGGGCGGTGACGGGGGCGAGGTTGTCGTTGACGCCGATGGGGTGACGTTCGGGTCCGGCGTAGAGGGTGGTGTCGTACGAGAGGGTCACCTGGCGTACGTCGCGCTGCTTCAGGGCGGCGGCCGTCTCGCGGGCGAGCGTGCGCAGGTCGGCCAGGCCCCGGCTGCCCTTGCGGGCGGTGAGCGTGGGGTCGCCGCCGCCGACCAGGATGAGTTCCTCGGTGTCGGGTTCGTAGACGGTGCGGGTGGTGAGGCGGTGGTCGGGGCCCAGGGCGGAGAGGGCGGCGACAGCGGTGGCGATCTTCGTGGTGGAGGCGGGGGTGAGCGCGTCGTGGGTGCCGGTGCCGTACAGGTGCTTGCCCGTGGTCACGTCGACGACCGCGGCCGCGTGGCGGGCGCCGAGCGCGGGGTCGTTCAGGAGGGGGTTCAGGACACCGGCCAGGGCCTGGCCGGCGGGGGCCGACTTGACCGTGTTCGCGGCGCCGCCCAGGCCGGTCAGGACGGAGGCCGCACTGGGGGCGGGCTGGGGCGCGCCAGCCGCCGCGTCGGACGTACCCGAACGGCTGCCGTGATCTGCGCCACCCCCGCCCTCCTGGGCGGCGGCCCAGTCCCGCTCCGCCGTACGCTGGCCTGAGGAGTCCCAGGGCCCCGCGGCGGTCACCACAACAACGGCCAGCGCCAGGCCGACGGTGGCGGCGCCCGTGGTGTACTGCCAGGTCTTCGCCGTCGCGACCCGTGTGACCTGCGGTTTCGTGGCGCGTACCAGCCGCGTGACCCGCGGACCGGTCACGGCCGTGACCCGCGCAAAGCAGGGGCGTACGGCGTTCGCGACCCGTGCCAGACGCGGTTTCGCGGCTCGCCAAGGCCTCAGCTCAGGCACGACCACCAGCCCCTTTCGCGATCACACAGCTGCGTGAGGGACACTTAACCACCAGAACTGTGTGCTGATCATGGAGGAGCCACCGGTGGAGTTCGACGTCACGATCGAGATTCCGAAGGGTTCGCGGAACAAGTACGAGGTGGACCACGAGACCGGTCGTATCCGCCTGGACCGCCGCCTGTTCACTTCGACCAGCTACCCGGCCGACTACGGCTTCGTCGAGAACACTCTCGGCGAGGACGGCGACCCGCTGGACGCGCTGGTCATCCTGGACGAGCCGACCTTCCCCGGCTGCCTCATCCAGTGCCGTGCGATCGGCATGTTCCGCATGACGGACGAGGCCGGCGGCGACGACAAGCTGCTGTGCGTGCCCGCCCACGACCCGCGCGTGGAGCACCTGCGGGACATCCACCACGTGTCCGAGTTCGACCGCCTGGAGATCCAGCACTTCTTCGAGGTCTACAAGGACCTGGAGCCCGGCAAGTCCGTCGAGGGCGCCAACTGGGTGGGCCGGACCGAGGCCGAGGCCGAGATCGAGCGGTCGTACAAGCGGTTCAAGGAGCAGGGCGGTCACTGAGCCTCGCATCCCCGTAACGGGCCGCACGCGCACGTGTGCGGCCCGTCCGCGTGTCCGTGCGCATACTGAGGCCTGTTGGGTGTCGTACGCCTGCTGGATGTCGTACAGGGAGCACTGCTTCAAGTGACGGACGCGGAGGACCGCAAGCCGCTGTCGGACGAGGCGCGGACGACGTTCGATCCCGAGGTCACCTCGGAGTTCGCGATCCCCGAGGGCCTGGACGTGCCCAGGCAGGGGACAGAGTCGGAGACCTCGTCCGAGTTCGCCGTACCCGATGGGCTGGACGTCCCGTCGCCGGCCGACGCCGAGCCGGAGGGGTCGGCGTTCAGTCCGCCGAGCACCTACAGCGCCCGCGGTGCGCCGGCCGCGTTCACGCCGGCGACCGGTGTGCCCGTGGTCCGGCTGACCAAGGACGTGCCCTGGCAGGACCGGATGCGCACGATGCTGCGGCTGCCGGTGGCCGAGCGGCCCGCGCCCGAGCCGGGACCGAAGGCGGAAGAGGGCGGTCCCGCCGTTCCGCGTGTGCTCGACCTGACGCTGCGTATCGGCGAGCTGCTGCTCGCGGGCGGTGAGGGCGCCGAGGACGTGGAGGCGGCGATGTTCGCGGTCTGCCGCTCCTACGGGCTGGACCGCTGCGAGCCCAACGTCACCTTCACCCTGCTGTCGATCTCGTACCAGCCGTCCCTCGTCGACGATCCGGTGACGGCGTCGCGGACGGTACGCCGCCGGGGCACCGACTACACCCGGCTGGCGGCCGTGTACCAGCTCGTGGACGACCTGAGCGACCCGGAGAGCCACATCTCCCTGGAGGAGGCCTACCGGCGCCTCGCGGAGATCCGCCGCAACCGGCACCCCTACCCCACCTGGGTGCTGACCGGGGCGAGCGGGCTGCTCGCGGGCGCGGCCTCGGTGCTCGTCGGCGGTGACGCGATCGTGTTCTTCGCGGCCGCGCTCGGCGCGATGCTCGGCGACCGGCTGGCGTGGCTGTGCGCGGGGCGCGGGCTGCCGGAGTTCTACCAGTTCGTGGTCGCCGCGATGCCGCCGGCCGCGATGGGGGTCGCGCTCACGCTGGCGCACGTCGACGTGAAGGCGTCGGCGGTCATCACCGGTGGGCTGTTCGCGCTGCTGCCCGGGCGGGCGCTGGTGGCAGGCGTGCAGGACGGCCTGACCGGCTTCTACATCACCGCGGCGGCACGGCTGCTGGAGGTCATGTACCTCTTCGTCGGCATCGTCGTCGGCGTGCTGGTGATGCTGTACTTCGGCGTCCAGCTGGGCGCCCAGCTCACCCCCGACGCGGCGATGAACATCGCCGAGCGGCCGGTCGTGCAGATCGCCGCGTCGATGCTGCTGTCGCTGACGTTCGCCGTGCTGCTCCAGCAGGAACGGGCCACCGTGCTCGCCGTGACCCTCAACGGGGGTGTCGCGTGGTCGGTGTACGGCGCGATGCACTACGCCGGTGGGCTGTCGCCGGTCGCCTCCACGGCGGTGGCGGCGGGGTTGGTGGGGCTGTTCGGGCAGCTGCTGTCCCGGTATCGGTTCGCGTCCGCGCTGCCGTACACGACGGCGGCGATCGGGCCGCTGCTGCCCGGTTCCGCAACGTACTTCGGTCTGCTGTCGATCGCGCAGAACGAGGTCGACGAAGGGCTGGGGTCGCTCACCAAGGCCGCCGCGCTTGCGATGGCCATCGCCATCGGGGTGAACCTCGGGTCGGAGATCTCGCGGTTGTTCCTCCGCCTGCCGGGCGGCTCCGCCGAGGGGCGGAAGGCCGCCAAGCGGACGCGGGGTTTCTAGGGCCGGGCTCTTTCAGCTCTGCCTGTAGGGGTCGTACGGGTACTGCTGCCGGCCCTGCTGGTAGTCCTGCTGTGCACCGTAGGGCTGCTGCTGGTAGCCCTGCGGGTACTGCGGGGCGTACGGCTGCGGGGTCTGGCCGTATCCGTACTGCTGCTGGTTCTGTCCCTGCTGCGGGTAGCCCTGGTCGCCGTAGGGCTGGTCGCCGTAGGGCTGCTCTCCGTAAGCCTGGTCGCCGTAGGGCTGGTCCTGGTGGTTCGGCTCCACGCGGCGCAGCTGGGTCGTCGCGTCGTCCATCAGGGGCTGCTGCTGGACCGGGGACTGCGGCTGCTGGTGCGGGTTCTTCTTGTTCTTCGAGCGTGCGCGCCAGAACTCGATGATGATCGGGAGCACGGAGACGAAGACGATCAGGATGAGAATCGCTTCGATGTTGCTCTTGACGAAGTCGATGTTGCCCAGCCAGGCGCCGAGCAGTGTGACACCCGCGCCCCACAGGATGCCGCCGACGACGTTGAAGATGAGGAACGAGCGGTACCGCATGCCGCTGACGCCGGCGATGATCGGCGTGAACGTCCGCACGATGGGCACGAAGCGGGCCAGGACGAGGGACTTCGGGCCGTACTTCTCGAAGAATTCGTGCGCCTTGGTGACGTTCTCCTGCTTGAAGAGCCGGGAGTCCGGGCGGGTGAAGAGCGACGGGCCGACCTTCTTGCCGAACATGTAGCCCGCCTGGTCGCCGAGGATCGCGGCGATGCAGATCAGGACGATCGCGGCCCACAGCGGAAAGTCCAGCTGATTCGACGTGATCAGCAGGCCCGCCGTGAACAGCAGCGAGTCACCCGGCAGGAAGAAGCCGATGAGCAGGCCCGACTCGGCGAAGACGATGAGGAGCAGGCCCCAGATCCCGAAGTTGTCCAGCAGATAGTTCGGATCCAGCCAGCTCGGTCCGAGGGCAAGCGTCGTCACGGTTCCGGGCTCCTGTGGGGTGAGGGAAGTACGGCGTTCGGTTCGGCCGGACAAAGCTATCAACGCAAGATGTCCACCCCAGGTTCCACCGGTGTCTCCGGGATCCGCTGTGCACCGGCCAGGACACAGCTGTGGGTCGGCGGTGGTCCTGGCCGGGAGCGGGGCTCCCGGCCAGGGTCTTACGAGGTGTGCCGGGCCGCGTTGGCGAGAATCGCGTTGCGCAGGTACGCCGCCAGGCCGGGCCGGATCTTCTCGTACGTCGCGGTGAACCGGGCGTCGGCGACGTACATCTCGCCGAGACAGCTGTGCATCTCGTGCGAGCAGTCGTAGTACGAGCGGGAGATGAACCGGCGGTGTTCCTCCGCCGTGTCCATGGCCGCCTCGGAGTCGGCCGGCGTGCCGGAGGCCATCAGGTCGGCCATGCGCCGGTGGATGGCGTCGAACTCCTCGGTGACGCGCTTCCAGTCCTCCTTGGTGTAGGAGGCCGTGCGCCGCTGCGACTCCCGGTAGGCGTCGGTACTGCCCCAGCGCTCCTGCACCTCGTCCTCGTACTGGTCCGGGTCGAAGTCCCCGAACACCTCGAACTTCTCCTCGGGCGTGAGGTTGATGCCCATCTTGCGTGCCTCCATGGCGTGCTCCACGGCCGCCGCCATCTTCTGCAGCTTCTCGATCCGGGCGGTCAGCAGCTCGTGCTGGCGGCGCAGATGCGCGCGCGGGTCCGCGTCCGGGTCGTCGAGCAGGGCGGCGACCTCGTCGAGCGGGAAGCCGAGCTCGCGGTAGAACAGGATCTGCTGCAGCCGGTCGAGGTCGGCGTCGTTGTAGCGCCGGTGGCCCGCGTGGCTGCGCTCGCTCGGGACGAGCAGGCCGATGTCGTCGTAGTGGTGCAGGGTGCGCACCGTGACTCCGGCGTACCCGGCGACCTGTCCCACGGAGTAGCTCACTTCCGCTCCCTTCTCGGTACGCCCTCCACGGTCCGCCCTCACGCCACGTGAGGTGCAAGTCGTTTGTGCCGGGCGGGTTCGGCACACCGAGGACCGGTGCTCAATCCTCGCCGAGGTGGAAGATGTGCCAGGTGAGGCCGTCGGACGATATGCGGTAGGTGCCCTTGCCGTAGCTGTCGGCCCACAGCCAGCCGATCGGGGTCTTGTGTACCGAACCCGCCGGGCCGCGCGTGGGACTGTCGGCTCGGAAGGTGCGGGCCTGATCGGTGCTGCGCCATACGCCGGTCTCGCCGTACACGACGAGGCTGTTGTCGTCGGCCACCAGAAGGTCGCCGAGGATGGAGAGCGGCTCGACTCCCTCCCGGTAGCGCCATATCCGGGTCCAGGTGGTGCCGCCGTCGGTGCTGACGTGGAGGGCCCTCAGGCCGTTCTTCACTTCCTCGTGGCTGGGCAACTGGCCCGGCTGGACCGCGTACAGCGCGCTCCGGCCGGCGACCACCTTCAGGGCCCACGCCCGCTCGGCGACGCCGGTCATCTGTGTGGAGCGCCAGGTGCGGCCACGGTCCTCGCTGAGGACCAGGGTGGGCAGGCCGGAGTCGGGATCCAGGCCCGTTGCGAACAGGGCGTTCTCGGCGATGTCGCCGGCCGGTGCCAAGGTCCCCTTGAGCGGCGGCTGATGCGCCAGGATCCGGTGCTCTCCGGTGTCCGGCATGACGACGAGCAGTCTGTTGCGGGCGCATTCGTTGCCGTCGGCCGCCAGTGCCAGGCATTCGGTGACGAGGGGGGCGCTCTCGGGCACGGTCGGCGTGGTGCCCGTCGGCTTCGCCGTGCCGCGTTTCCAGGTGTGGCCGTTGTCGCGGGTGAACCAGGTGCGGCTGGGAACGCCGGTCCGCTCGGAACTGTCGGTGATCAGGACGCGGCCCGGGCCGAGCACGGTGAGACCGGCGGTGAGGCCCCGGTCGCCCGTGACGTCCGGCAGCGGGGACTCGGCCAGGCGCCACAGCCCGGCGTTCGCCTCGAGCACGGCGACGTACTGACGGCAGCGGTCATCGCCGCAGTCTGCGCGGAGGGTGAAACCGCTGCCGTCCGCGGCGAAGGCGACGTCGTAGGACGCACCCGGCAGGTCGGTGGCCGACGGTATGTTCGGGGGCGCGGCGAAGGGGGACCCCGACGACGCAGGCGCGTGCGTGTTCTTCTTCGCGGGTGCCCCCGCCGGCTCCTCGTCCACGCTCTCCGTGCCGACACTGCACGCTGCCAGAAGGCAGACGAGCAGGGCTCCCACAAGGAGCAGCCGCCATCGACGTACATCCATGGATCCTCCGATCCGCGGTGACCGGTATCTGCTTCTGGTACACCGCGGACCGGCTTCGGGTTCCACTCCCCGGCGAACTTTCTGCCGGACGCGCTGTGCCGGGGCGCGGCGCCCTACTTGCTCAGGCGGGCGAACCGGCGCAGGGCCAGCGGGAAGAACACCGCGAGCAGCGCCAGCGGCCAGACGACCGCGGGCCAGACGTGCCCCGCCTCCCCGCCCTGGTTGCCGAACAGATCGCGGACGGCCGTCGCCGTGTGGGACATCGGGTTCCACTGGACGACCGTGCCGAGCCAGTCCGGCATGGCCCCGGGTGTGGCGAAGGCGTTGGACAGGAAGCCGACCGGCCAGACCAGGATCTGCACGGCCTGCACCAGCTCCGGCTTCCCGGCCACCAGGGCCAGCTGGATGCCGATCCACAGCATCGCGAAGCGGAACAGCAGCAGCAGGCCCAGCGCCCCCAGGAAGGTCGCCGCCCCGCCGTGCGCACGCCAGCCGAGCGCGAGCCCGACGCCGATGAGGACGGTCAGGGCGAGCGCCGACTGGAGCATGTCGGCCACCGAACGGCCCACCAGGATGGCGCCGTTGGCCATGGGCATGGACCGGAAGCGGTCGATCACGCCTTTGTTGAGGTCCTGGGTGACGGCGATCATCGTGCCCTCCAGGCCGAAGGCCATGGTGAGCGCGAGCATGCCGGGGACGAGGTAGTCGACATACTCGCCGCTGACGCCGCGGCCGCCGCCGACCAGGTAACCGAACATCAGCAGCAGCATCACGGGGAACGCCACGTTGACGACGACCTGGACCGGTTGCCGTGCCCAGTGGGCGAGTTCACGGCGGGTCATCGTCCAGGAGTCGGTCAGTGCGTACGTGGTCACGCGGCCTCCTTCACACGGTCTGCGGTGAGATGCAGGAACACCTCGTCGAGCGTGGGCCGGCGCAGGGCGACGTCCTCTGCCTCGATACCGGCCTCCTCCAGGGCTCGTACGACGCCGGAGAGTGCCGCCATCCGGTCGGTGACCGGTGCGCTGAGCAGCCGCCGGTCGGTGTCGACCGTGACGTCGTCCTTGGGCATCGGCAGCACGGCCACTGCGGCGCCGAGGTGGCCGGCGTCGCGCAGGACGACGTCGATGCGGTCGCCGCCGGTCAGCGCCTTCAGGGCGTCGGCCGTGCCGTCGGCGACGACCCGGCCGCGGTCGACGACCGAGATGCGGTCGGCGAGCTGGTCGGCCTCCTCCAGGTACTGGGTGGTGAGCAGGACCGTCGTGCCGCCGCCGGCCAGGGAGCGGACGGAGGCCCACACCTCGGCGCGGCCGCGTGGGTCGAGGCCGGTCGTCGGTTCGTCCAGGAAGAGCACCTCCGGTTCGGTGATCAGAGAGGCGGCGAGGTCGAGGCGGCGCCGCATGCCGCCGCTGTACTGCTTGACCGCCTTGCGGCCGGTGTCCGTGAGGCCGAAACGCTCCAGGAGTTCACCGGCCCGCACGCGCGCGTGGCGGGCGCCCAGGTGGTACAGGCGGCCGAACATCTCCAGGTTCTGGTAGCCGCTCAACTCCTCGTCGACGGCGGCGTGCTGGCCGAGCAGGCCGATCCGCAACCGTACGTCGTACGCCTCCGTGACGACGTCGTGGCCCGCAACCACGATGCGGCCCGCGTCGGGGCGCAGCAGTGTGGACAGGATGCGGACCAGGGTGGTCTTGCCGGCGCCGTTCGGGCCGAGCACTCCGTGCACCGCGCCGCGCGCGACCGTGAGGTCGAGCCCGTCCAGTGCGGGTTTGTCGCCGTACTTCTTGCGTGCCCCTTCGACGGTGATCGCCGTGTCGGCCACTGAGACTCCCTCGCTAGTCAAGTTTGACTACCAGCGGGAGGCTAATGCCCGGCTCACCCTCTAGTCAAACTTGATTAACGGTTGTCCTCGGGATGCCGGTCCGCCGTCGCAAAGGGGTTCTCCTGACCCTCGGCCAGGACGCCGACGAAAGGGTCGCCTTCCCCGGCGAAGGTGTACGCGCCGCCCTCGATCCGACCGATCAGGCCCAGGGTCCATTCGGCTTCGGCATCCGCGGTGTGGATCCAGAGGTTCATGATCTCGCCGATGTGGCCGAGCTGTTCGGGGCCGTCCTCGGGGACGTAGTGCTCGGTGACGGCGGCGCGCCACTCCTCGATCCGCCGGGTCCGCTCCTTCAGGAGCGCCACCGCCTCCGCCCTCGGCAGGTCGACGATGAACCCGATGGCCGCCGACTTCATGTCCATCTTCTGGTCGTACGAGGTCAGCGCCTCGCGCAGGAGCCGGAAGTACTCCTCGGTGCCCCGGTCGGTGATCTCGTACTCGGTGCGCGGCGGGCCGCCCGCGGTGGACGGGGCGATCTCGTGCGCGTGGAGCAGGCCCTGCTTAGCCATCTGCTTCAGGGCGTGGTAGATCGAGCCGGGCTTGGCGTTGGACCACTCGTGCGCGCCCCAGTACTCCAGGTCGTTGCGCACCTGGTAGCCGTGGGCCCGCCCGTGCTGGCGGACGGCACCCAGCACGAGGAGACGGATCGCTGACATGCCGTCCAGGTTATGACCTCAGGTTCCGGCGAGGGCAACCAGCTCGAAGGCGGTCTTGCCGTCCAGGGACTCACGGTCACGTCATATGGCCGTGCGGCCTACGTGCTCGATGCTGGCCGCCCGTTTTCGGCGAGTTGGTCGGTGACCTGCAGAAGTGCGTCGACGCTGAGCGGGTCATCCTTGAGGTGACCCGCGGCGGCATCGAGGGCCGCGGGCTCCCAGACGACCTGCCAGGTCACTCACTCCTCCCCGCCGCTTCGAGCAGCGCGCGCCGCGCCTCATCATGCGGAATGGGCGCCTTGGCGCGCCCCAGGGCCCTGTCCCGCTCCAGGCGGGCAAGCGCGAGGGCGTCCTCCAGATCTTCCAGCTCGGCGGGGGAGATCAGCACTGCAGCCGGGACACCTCGGTCAGTCAGGGTGATGTGCTCGTGCTGCGCAGCCCGGCGAGCCAGCTCGCCGAGTTTGCCCCGCGCCTCCCCAATGGGATACGTAGCAGACATGCATCTACTGTGCACCTGGATGCATGCCTGCTGTGCCCGGAACCGCCTCCCTAGAACGGAAACCCGCTCCGCCCCCGCTGCACCGAGATCCACTTCAGCGTCGTGAACGCATCCAGCGTCGTCTCGCCGTTCAGGCGGCCCACGCCGGAGTTCTTCTCGCCGCCGAAGGGGACGAGCGGCTCGTCGTGGACAGTGCCGTCGTTGACGTGAAACATGCCGGTGTCGATGCGCTGGGCGAAGCGGATGCCGCGTTCGACGTCACCGGTGTGGACGGCGCCGCTGAGGCCGTACGGGGTGTCGTTGACGAGGCGTACGGCCTCCTCCTCGCCGTCGAAGGGGATGAGGAAGGCGACCGGGCCGAAGACCTCCTGACGCAGCAGACCGGAGTCGGCGGGGATGTCCGTCAGGACCGACGGCTCGACCAGGTTGCCGCTCGTCGTGCCCCGCACCAGGGCCGTGGCGCCCTCGGCGAGCGCCTGCTCGACCGTGCCCGAGATCGACTCCGCCTGGGAGGCGTTGATGACCGGGCCGATGACCGTCTGCGGGTCGCGCGGGTCGCCCGCCTTGAGGGACTTCACCTTGGCGACGAACTTCGCCGTGAACGTGTCGGCGATCGAGCGGTCCACCAGCACGCGGTTGGCGGCCATACAGACCTGCCCCTGATGGACGTACCGGCTGAAGACGGCGGCGTCGACCGCGTAGTCGATGTCGGCGTCGTCGAGGACCACCAGCGCGCTGTTGCCGCCCAGTTCGAGGACCGACCGCTTGAAGTGCTGCGCGCAGACGGTGGCGACGTGGCGGCCGACCTTGTCGGAGCCCGTGAAGGAGATGACCTTGGGGACCGGGTGCGCGAGGAAGGCGTCGCCGATCTCCGCGATGTCCGTGATGACGACGTTGAGCAGACCGGCCGGGAGTCCCGCGTCCTCGAAGAGCTTCGCGATGGCGGAGCCGCCGGCGACGGGCGTGTCCTGGTGGGGCTTGAGCACGACGGCGTTGCCCAGGGCGAGGGCCGGGGCGACCGACTTCAGCGACAGCAGGAACGGGAAGTTGAACGGGCTGATGACACCGACGACGCCGACCGGGAGGCGATAGAGGCGGTTCTCCTTGCCGGGGTCCGGGGAGGGGATGAGGCGGTCCTCGGGGCGCATCGTGAGGCTCGCGGCCTCGCGCAGGAACTCCTTGGCGAGGTGGAGTTCGAAGCCCGCCTTCACATGAGTACCGCCCAGCTCGGCGATGATCACCTCGGTGAGCTCCTGCTCGCGCTCCTCGAGCAGGCGCAGCGCCTTCTCCAGGACGGCACGCCGGGCGAACGGGCCGGCCTCGGCCCACTCCTTCTGGGCCCGGGCGGCCGCACGGTAGGCCTGATCTATCTCGTCGACCGTGGCTATGGTGATCGCCGCGAGCTTCTCACCGTCGTACGGGTTGAAGTCGATGATCTCCCAGGAGCCGGTGCCCGGACGCCACTCGCCGTCGATGTACTGCTGAGCCAGGTCGGTGAAGTAGGACGACATGTGATCCCTCAATCCCCTGCCGCAGGACCAGTCGGAGGCGGCCCGGACGGCACGGCCGTCGTGGACACCCGATCGACTTGTGATCTGATCTCACGTCATCGTACTGATGTCTTACGACAGTTGGAGCAGACCTCGGAGAAGATCCCGGCTCTCGGCCGGACCCGGGCTGTCCCGCTGCAGCTCCTTGAGGGCCTTCTCGTACTGGGCGACGTCCTCGGCCTTGTCGAGGTACAGCGCGCTGGTGAGCTGTTCCAGATACACGACGTCCGACAGGTCGGACTCCGGGAAACCGAGGATGGTGAAGGCGCCGGACTCGCCGGCGTGGCCGCCGAAGCTGAACGGCATGATCTGCAGCCGTACGTTGGGCCGCTCGGAGAACTCGATGAGGTGCTGGAGCTGCCCGCGCATCACCTCGCGGTCGCCGTAGGGGCGGCGCAGGGCGGCCTCGTCCAGGACGATGTGGAAGTCGGGGGCGTTCTCGGAGACGAGGTGCTTCTGCCGCTCCAGGCGCAGCGCCACCCGCTTCTCGACGTCGGACTCGCTCGCGCCCTTCATGCCGCGCCGGACGACCGCGCGCGCGTACGCCTCGGTCTGCAGCAGTCCGTGCACGAACTGCACCTCGTAGGCGCGGATCAGGGAGGCCGCGCCCTCCAGGCCGACATACGTCGGGAACCAGCTCGGCAGGACGTCCGAGTAACTGTGCCACCAGCCCGCGACATTGGCCTCGCGGGCGAGCGAGACCAACGAGGTGCGCTCCGTCTCGTCATTGATCCCGTACAGCGTCAGCAGGTCCTCGACGTCCCTCGTCTTGAAGCTCACCCGGCCCAACTCCATCCGGCTGATCTTCGACTCGGAGGCGCGGATGTGGTATCCCGCCGCCTCGCGCGTGATGCCGCGCGCCTCACGCAGTCGCCTGAGTTGCGAGCCGAGCAGCATCCGCCGCACCACCGATCCGGGCTCTCCCGCGCTCACGTTCGCCAGCCTCCCCAACCGTCTTCAGGGCCCGCAGTCTGCCACTAAAACACTCCGAGCAGTACTCGTCCGATTACACAGACGGAAAGAAGCCGAAGATTCCGCGACCGTCGGGGGAAGGAGAGGGCAAGCGGACGGCCCGAAGTTGGCGGAAAAAATGGCCAACAAGCGGTACGGGAGGGGCCAATTCGGTCGCGTGCACGTGCATCTGCCCTTGCATCTGCTGTACGCATCCGAAACCATGGTCCCGCGCCACCGCTGCATCGCTGACCGCGAATTCCCGGGAGTGCCTCGCATGGGGACGAATGGATCGACCATGCTCGAGCCGTTACGGCAGGGCCTTCCGCCGCTGGATCCCGCGGCCGTGTCCAACGCCGCCTCCTGCGCCCTGCCCGGCCGCTACGAAGCGGTCCGCGAGGCACGGCGGTTCACGCGCGGAACACTCGACCAGTGGGACATCGGGGAACGCTTCGACGACGTCTGCCTGGTGGTCTCCGAACTCGTCACCAACGCCCTGCGCCACGCGCTGCCGACGGCGGGCCCGCGGGCAGCGGAGGAGCCGGCCGTACGGCTGCACCTGATGCGGTGGACCGAGCGGCTGGTGTGCGCGGTGCGCGACCCCAGCAACGACAGTCCGGTCGCGCGCGAGGCCGACGACTTCTCGGCGGAGTCGGGGCGCGGACTGTTCCTGGTCGACTCCTTCTGCGACAGCTGGGGCTGGCATCCGCTCGCGGGCACGCTCAGCGGCAAGGTCGTCTGGGCGCTGTTCCGGCTTCAGCCCGACGGGTGACGAACCGCGGCACTTCTTCGTGCCGCGGTTCTACGCGCGTTACGGAGCGCTGCGTACCGATACGTGTGAGTTGCCCCGGTGGTGGGGCGGGTCAGCCCGCTATCAGGTGATCGAACTCGCCGTCCTTGATGCCGAGGAGCATCGCCTCGATCTCCGCGCGCGTGTAGACGAGGGCAGGGCCGTCCGGGAAGTTCGAGTTGCGCACGGCCACCCGTCCGCCCGGCAGCCGCGCGAACTCCACGCAGGAACCCTGCGAGTTGCTGTGCCGGCTCTTCTGCCAGGCCACGCCGTGCAGCCTCGTGGCGGCCATGCCGTTGTACACGCCGGACGCCGCGGCGCCGTGGTGCACGTCAGCGTCGTACACGTCACCGTCGTACACGTCGTGATCCACAGGTCGCTCCCCGGTGGTGCACTGGCTGGTATGGCCATGGATGCAATGGTCAACTGTGCCGGATCATAACCCTGTTCACGTGCAGATGCATGGGCAGATGCACGTGCACGGGGGGTGTTCCTGCGGTTACAGCTTTGACGACCGCTTTACCGAAACCGTTCCAGCGTCTGCCCCAGGGATCGCAGGACATGCGACCACCGCCCCCCGTCCATGACCTTCGCGCCATCAACTGCGCCGGATCGTCCGGATCGAATCCTTCGTGCACCGGAAGAGACGCGTTCCGCGGCCTTCCTGTTCCAAGACGGCCGACAGAAGAGAGATAGGCGATTCCCTGCGCGTCGGACGCGGGGAATCGCCTACCTGTACGGGTGTGCTCAGCGGCTGGAGTACGGCAGCAGCGCCATCTCCCGTGCGTTCTTGATCGCACGGGCCAGCAGCCGCTGCTGCTGGGCGGTAACGCGCGTGACGCGGCGGCTGCGGATCTTGCCTCGGTCGGAGATGAACTTCCGCAGCAGGTCGGTGTCCTTGTAGTCGATGTACGTGATCTTGGCCTGGTCGAGCGGGTTGGGCCGGTTCTTGGCCGGCTTGCGCTCGGGCTTGCGGGGCATCGGAGTCAGACCTCCAGGAGGGTGTCGAAGGCGGGCGGCAGCCGCTTCCAGGCGTCGCGCCCGGCGGCGTACTCGGCATCGGTCAGCAGGCAGGACTCCAGCAACTGCTCGAGTCCCTCGCGGTCGAGGCCGGGGGACGTGAAGACCAGGTGCTGGCAGCAGTCGCCGTGCTCGGGGTGCCAGTCCAGCGCTGCGGCGGCACGGCGCACCGGCGGCACCATCTCCCAGGCCGCGTCGGGCAGGGAGGCCAGCCATGGGCCCGCGCTCTCCACGCACAGGGCACCGCCGGCCGCGTCCCAGTGCAGCAGCGTGTCCGGTCTGTCGGCGAGCCAGAACCGGCCCCGGCTGCGGGCGGCGGCGCAGGTCAGGTCCTCCAGCGCCTGATAGAGCCGCTCCGGGTGGAAGGGGCGGCGCCGGTGCCATACGAGCGTGGAGACGCCGTGCGCGTCCGCCTCGGCGGGCAGCAGGGCGCACGCCGGGTGCTGGGCCGCGGCGGCCGCCTCGACGTCGAAGCCGGCGAGGGCGGCGTGCGCCAGCAGGGAGCGCGCGCCCGTCAGGTCGCCGTGGCCGATCGGGACCTGACGGGCCGTCGGGTGGAGTTGGGCGAGCAGCTCGCGGTCCTCGTCGTCGGCCTCCGGGGAGTCCAGGACGGCGAGGACGGGGGCGTACTCCAACTGCCGCGCGAAGGTGTCGGCGACGGTGCGCTGGTCGGTGGCCGCGGCGGCGAGGCCGCGCTCGGCGAGGTCGTCGCCGTTGCCGAGGTACGGCAGCAGCAGCGCCGGGTCGACGGCGGTGATCACGCCGGTGACCGTGAGCCCGCCGGACGTGACCACCTCGGCCATGGCCTTCGGTTCGACGGAGTCCCACAGCTCGACGACCGCGAGCGGGGTGCCGCCGGCGTCCGCGAGCCGCCGCAGCTCGGGCACCAGGTCCTCGCGCAGCGCGCAGCACGCGCAGTCGTTGACGAGCGGGGCTTCGCCGGCGTCCCGGATGCCGATGGCGTCGCGGACGGTCCGTACGACCGTGCCGGCCGCGGCCGTCGCCAGGTCGTGGTGGAGTACGACGCTGCCGGACACGTCGGCGAGCAGTTGCTCGACGGCCGCCTTGCGGGCGTCGGCGTGCAGCCCGCCGACGATCACGACGGAGAGCTCGGGCATGGGCTAGCCCTGCTTCCCGTACCGGCGTTCGAAGCGCTCGACGCGTCCGGCGGTGTCCAGGACCCGGGCGGTGCCGGTGTAGAAGGGGTGGCTGACGTTCGAGATCTCGACGTCGACGACCGGGTAGATGTTGCCGTCCTCCCACTCGATCGTCTTGTCGCTCGTCATCGTCGAGCGGGTCAGGAAGGCGTAGTTCGCGGCACGGTCACGGAAGACGACGGGACCGTAGTCCGGGTGGATTCCCTTGCGCATGGCGGCTGGTCAGCGCTCCTCTCGGAAGTCGACGTGGCGGCCGACGACCGGGTCGTACTTGCGCAGGGTCAGGCGGTCCGGGTCGTTGCGGCGGTTCTTGCGGGTGACGTACGTGTAGCCCGTGCCGGCTGTGGACCGGAGCTTGATGACCGGGCGGAGTTCGTTGCGTGCCATGCTGGTACCTTACTGAAAATGAATTCCATTTACACACCCTGAGAGCAGAGAGGTACGTCACCACCGATGTCCGCCCACTGCATGCTGACCGGCGCACAGCCCGGCTTCGGCAACCGCATCTCCCACTCGCACCGGCGCACTTCGCGCCGCTTCGACCCCAACATCCAGACCAAGCGCTACTGGCTGCCCACCGAGGGCCGGTACGTACGCCTGCGGCTGAGCGCCAGGGCGATCAAGACGGTCGACACGATCGGCGTCGAGGCGGCGGTGGCCCGCATCCGCGCGCGCGGAGTGAAGGTCTGAGAGGGCGAGGGAACCGAGATGGCGAAGAAGAGCAAGATCGCGAAGAACGAGCGGCGGCAGGAGATCGTCGCGCGGTACGCCGCACGACGGGCCGAGCTGAAGGAGATCATCCGGCGGCCGTCCTCCACGGAGACCGAACGGCTCGCCGCACAGCGCGAGTTGCGCAAGCAGCCGCGGGACGCCAGCGCCACGCGCGTACGCAACCGGGACCAGGTGGACGGCCGTCCGCGCGGCTACTTCCGAGCGTTCGGGCTGTCCCGGGTGAGTCTGCGGGAGCAGGCGCACGCGGGGTATCTGCCGGGGGTGCGGAAGTCGTCCTGGTAGGGACCGATCCGGTTACGGGCTGGTAGCTTGCTGCGGTCGTACGGCTAACCGGCTCACCACTGGGGGCATGCAGTGACTTCGGCGACCTACGCGCGCGTGCTGGTGCGTCGGCGGGTGCGGATTGCGGCCGCTGCGCTGACGGGCGTGCTCGCGCTGACCGCGTTGACCGCGTGCAGCGACGACGGCTCCACGGACGACTCCGCGCCCAGCCCCAGCGCCTCGTCGGCCGACACCGGCGGTGGTACGGGCGGTGGCGGCAGCAGCGGGTCGCCGTCCGCGGCCGGCGACCTGCAGGGCAGCTGGCTCGCCACGACCGACGGCGAGGCGGTGGCGCTGGTGGTCACCGGTGGCGACGCCGGGCTGTTCGCCACCGGCGGGACCGTGTGCAGCGGGCGCGTGGGCAAGGCCTCGGGCACGCCGACCATCCGTCTCACCTGCCCGGACGGGAGTGATGAGCGCGGGACCGGCACGGTTGACTCCGTCGACGCCACGACTCTGAAGGTGACGTGGGAGGGCGGTCTCGGCGCGGAGACCTACACCAAGGCAGAGGGCGGAAAGCTGCCGTCGGGTCTGCCGACGGCAGGCTGACGCCCGGACCGCTGCGGCGGTCTGCCACGGCCGGATCCGGGTCGTGAGGTCACGTCCCCGACCGCTGCGGTGGGCCGCGGTCGTCCGACGAGGGCGGCGTCGGGTCCAGGGCCTCGGACAGTTCCGTGAGGCAGCGGTGCAGCATGCGGGAGCCGTGGCGTACGACGGGGTCGTCGGCGATGCTCCACATCGGGTCGTCGAGGGCGTCGCGTACGGCGTCCCAGCGTGGGACCCGGCGCTCGCGGACGGCCTTCGCGCCCTTTTCCGTGGCCGTACGCAGAGCGTCGGCGAGGCGGGCGGCAGGTGGGACGGGGCGGGCGTCGCGCTCCGGGAGATGGGCCTCCATCAGCATCGTCACGCGGCCCATCTGCATCAGGGCGTCTTCCGCGTCGTCGGCGGCGACCCGGGACAGGCCGCGCTGGCGTACGGGCTCGTCCGCGGCCCGGGCCACCGCCGCGTGCCAGGCCGCGCGGGCATCGCGCGCGGACAGGAGGGCCTCGCGGACGTCGGGGGCTGCCTTGCCGACGGGTTCGGCGTAGTGCCGTACGACCGCGGCGGTGTACCGGCCCTGCGCGGCCAGCCAGTCGGCGAGGAGGGTGCGCAGGCGCGGTGTCTCCCAGGCCGGGTAGACGGCGTACGCGACCATCGCGAGGAGACCGCCGACAACGGTGAGCAGGATGCGTTCGGGGGCGGTCTGGGTCCATTGCTCGCCGGCCGTGCCGAGCAGGAACACGACGTACGCGGCGATGCAGGCCTGGGCCACGAACTGGGCGGAGCTCATCAGGAGGTACATCAGCCCGGCGCTCGCCACGGCCAGCGCGGCGGAGAGGTGCGGGCCGGCGTGAGTGGCCTGGAGTGCGCCGGTGGCCACGCCCACGCCGATGACCGTACCGGCCAGGCGGGCGACCGCACGGCTGTAGGTCTGGGAGAAGTCCGGGCGCATGATCATGACCGCGGCGAGCGGCGCCCAGTAGCCGTGGCCGAGCGGGAGGGCGGCGCCGAGGAGGTAGCCGGTGGCGGTGACGGCAGTGGAGCGGGTGGCGTGGCGGGTGACCGGTGAGTTCGGGCGGAGTTCCTTGCGGATGGACCTGAGGGCAGCGGGGATCAGTTCCGGGAAGGTGGGGCGGAGGAGGGTCTTCGGGGAGGAGGAAGGGCCGGTCGACGCCTGGGGCGTCGACACGGGTGGGCGTTGCCGGGTGCCTCTGCCGCTCTCGGATGTCGCTACGGGCGGGCGTTGCCTGGTGCCTCCGCCGCCCTTGAGCGTCGATACCTGCTGGAGTCGCCCGGCGCCTCCCCCGCTCGCCGTCTCCACCACGTCCCCCAGCAGACGGCCCAGTCGCGACGCCGCGCGGCGGGCCGGGCCCGTCAGGACGGCGCCCGTGGCCGCGGTGCCGAACGCGGTCACCGCGGCCGGGGGGAGCTCGACCGGGTCGCCGCGGCGGATGGCACCGGCGGCGGCGTCGAGGATGGTGGCCGCCGCACCGAGGAGTTCGCGGACGAGGTCGCGCGCCCGGCCCTTCTCGGGTACGCCGACGGCCGGGTCGGCGAGGGAGGCGAGGACCGGGCGGATACGCTCGGCCAGGCCGCGGGCGCCGTGCAGTTCGGCGGGGCGGCGGCGGGCCTGGCGGGGGGTCACGGCGGCCGCTTCGCGGGCCACCATCAGGGGCAGCGGATCGAAGGGCGCGACGGGGTCGTGGCGCAGCCGACGCGCGTAGTCGGCCTCGGCGGCCAGGGCGTCCGCGAGCGCGTCGCGATGGCGGCCCCAGCGTCGTACCGGAACAAGCACGATCAGTGCCGCCTGCACCAGACCACCGAAGATCATCATGGCCGCATGCCCCGCGGCCTGGGCGACCGAGGTCGGCAGGGTGACCGTCACCAGCATCATCGCCACGTTGGACGAGGCGATCAGGCCGGCCGTCGGGCCCGCGGCCCAGGTCAGGCCGGCCGCGAAGGTCCACAGCACCAGCAGGGCCACGAAGAGGGCGAGGTGGCTGATGGTGAGGTAGCCGAGGAAGGTCGAGACGGCCAGGCTGGTGCCGGAGGCCAGGGCCAGCTCGGGGCGCGGGCGCCAGCTGCGCTGGAAGGTGGCGATCGCCGCCTGGAACGCCCCAAAGGCCGAACTGACCGCCGCCTCGGGCCCCAGCGCCCACATGCTCACCCAGACGGTGATCGCGAGTCCGGCAGCGCCGCGCAGCGCGAGCAGCGGTTCCAGCCGGGTCCGCTGCACACTGAGCCCCGAGCGCGCGGTCTCCCTCAGCGCCCGAAACCAGCTCATTCCGTCAGCGTACGGGACATATTGCGCATGTCAGACGGAACATGTGGGGGTGCCCTCCGGGTGCGCGATCGACGAGTCAGTCCAGGCGGCGGCGCGACCTGACCTCCGCCCGGTCCGCGGCGTGTGCCCCCTCCGTCCAGCCGACCGCGTCACTGACTCCGCGCAGCCGGGTCGTGGTCGTCTCCGGGAACATGCTCTCCAGACGACCGGTGACCGCGACCTCGCGGGAGGCCAGAACCGGGAGCAGGTCGTCGGTCACCTGGGTCTCGGCGGCGACCTCGAGACGGGTGCCGATGCGGTGGGCGTAGGCGGCGAGGAAGGACTGCCGGAACGTTTTCGTGCGCTTGCGGCCGCCCTTACGCTGGGCCGCCTCCGCCTTCGTCATCGCCGTCGTGGCCTGCACGAGGAGCGAGGTGTAGAGGAGGTCGACCACCTCCAGGTCGGGTTCGAAGCCGACGACGGTGGAGAAGCCGAGGGGCTCGTTCCACACCGCCCGGCAGTGGTTTGCGGCGGCGACCGCGTCGAGGAGGACCGCCTTGGCCTGCTCGTACGGCGGGTCGACACCGATCCGGCAGGCGGCGGGCTCGTCGGCGGCCGGCGCGCCCGCGGCGAGCAGCGCCTCGTCGATGCTGTGCCGGGCCATCAGCTCCTGCGCCTTCGCGCTGAGCGCCTCCGCCTCGTCCGGGTAGCCGGTCGCCTCCGCCTTGGCGAGCAGGGCGCGGATGCGGGTCAGCGCGCGTGACTCGGGCCTGGACCGTCGCGGCTCGTCGAGAACTTCCAGGGTGGGCAGGCGGAGCAGCAGGCGGTACAGCTCCAGGACGGCGGTGGCGTACGTGAAGCGGTCCGAGCCGGGCGGGGTGACGGTGGGCCGGTCGGTACGCCGGCCCTCCGGCTCGGCCAGCCGGGCGAGCTGGGCGGCCCAGCGGGGGCCGCGCGGGCGGTCGTGCGGTGCCTGCTGGAGGATCAGCGCCGATACGAGTCGTACGTGCACGTCGTCCAATTCGCGGCGGACGATCCGCACGACGTCGGCGGGCTGCCATCCGCGCCGCCAGGCCGCCGCGACGAACTCCGCCCCGCGCCGGGCCAGTTCCGCGTCCGCCGCCGGGTCGGCCGCGAGCAGCGACGCGCCGGTGTCGAGGGCGGTGTCGTCGTCCGTACGGGCGTACAGGGCGGCCTCGAAGGCGCGATCGACGGTGCTGCTCTTGTCCACGCGCCTGATCGTGTCACGCGCGTGGGGTTCCCTATGATGTCAACTCGGGGTTGACGCCCGAGAGGCGTCAACCTACGGTTGACACATGGCGACGAACCCCAACATCACGTCATCCATTCGTCTCGACGATCTGATCGCGGCCATCAAGAAGGTCCACGACGAACCCCTCGACCAGCTCCAGGACGCCGTGATCGCCGGGGAACACCTGGGCGACGTGGCCGACCACCTGATCGGCCACTTCGTCGACCAGGCCCGGCGTTCCGGGGCGTCCTGGACGGACATCGGCAAGAGCATGGGCGTCACCCGGCAGGCCGCGCAGAAGCGCTTTGTACCCAAGGAGTCGACCGACCTCGACCCCAGCCAGGGCTTCAGCCGCTACACCCCCCGGGCCCGCCAGGTGGTCGTGGCCTCGCACACCGAGGCCAAGGTCGCGCAGCACGCCGAGGGCCTGCCCGCCCATCTGATCCTGGGCCTGCTCACGGAACCGGAAGGGCTGGGCGCACAGGCGATCACCGCGCTGGGCGTCTCTCTGGACACCGTCCGCGACGCGGCCAGGGCGACACTCCCGCCCGCCGTCGAGAACGCCCCCGAGCTCGTCCCGTACGGCTCGGACTCCAAGAAGGTCCTGGAACTCACCTTCCGCGAGGCCCTCCGCCTCGGCCACAACTACGTCGGCACCGAGCACCTCCTGCTGGCCCTCCTGGAGTTCGAGAACGGCGAGGGCGTCCTCTCCGGCCTCGGCATCACCAAGCCGGCGGTGGAGACGTACGTCACCGAGGCCCTCGCGAAGCTGGTGAGGGAGCGGCAGGGGGGTGGCGAAGCGGAGTGAGGCCCGGGGCCGGCGCGCGAAGGCCGTCCGGCTCCCGAGCCCCGAGGGCCGGCGGCCGATACCGAGGGCCGGCGCCCCGCTGCCAGACCCGTGCCCAAAAGCCCTCCTGCCGCCAAGCCCCGAAGGCCGGTGTCCGAAAGCCGTCCGATCGCCGGGGCGGCCGCGTTGTCAGACCCTGCTGCCACACTCGCAAGCATGGCCGAACGTTGGGCGCTCGCTCCGGCCGAGGACGGCGGTGTGGAGCTCGCCTCCCTCGGTCCGGACGGGCTGCCCGTCGGGGCGGTGCGGCGGGAGCCGGACCTCGTGGCGGCGGTGCGGACCCGGCCGGACGTCACGCGGTGGGTGTGGCGGTCCACCGCCGAGGTCTATCCGCGTCTGCTCGCCGCGGGGGTGCGAGTGGAGCGGTGCTACGACATCGAGGACGCCGAGACCCTCCTCCTCGGCCATGAGGGGCGGTACGGCGAGCCACGCTCGGCCGCCGCGGCCCTGGCCCGCCTGCGCGGCGGCCCCGTACCGCCCGATCCGCCCCTGCGGTCCGCCGAACCGGGCGCGCAGTCCCCGCTGTTCGAGCCACAGGGCGTCCGGCTGCCGCTCGACGACCTCCTCGCCGTGTACGCCGAGCAGCAGCGGCGGCATGACGCAGCCGCGCATCCGGACCGGATGCGGCTGCTCACGGCAGCCGAGTCGGCGGGCATGCTGGTGGCGGCCGAGATGAACCGCGCGGGGCTGCCGTGGAGCGCGCAGGTGCACCGCGAGGTGCTGCACGACCTGCTCGGCGAGCGGTACGCGGGCGGTGGCGAACCCCGCCGGCTGGCCGAGCTCGCGGACGAGGTGTCCGCCGCCTTCGGCCGCCGGGTGCGCCCCGATCTGCCCGCCGACGTGGTCAGGGCCTTCGCACAGGCCGGGATCAAGGTCGGTTCCACGCGGCGCTGGGAGATCGAGTCCCTCGACCACCCGGCGGTGAAACCGCTGGTCGAGTACAAGAAGCTGTACCGCATCTGGGTCGCCCACGGCTGGTCCTGGCTCCAGGACTGGGTGCGCGACGGGCGCTTCCGGCCGGAGTTCCTCGCGGGCGGCACCGTCACCGGACGCTGGGTCACCAACGGCGGGGGCGGGCTCCAGATCCCCAAGGTCATCCGCCGTGCCGTCGTCGCCGACCCCGACTGGCGGCTCGTCGTCGCAGACGCCGACCAGATGGAGCCGCGCGTGCTGGCGGCGATCTCGCGCGACCCCGGCCTCATGGAGGTGGCCGGCCGGGAGACCGACCTGTACCAGTCCGTCTCCGACCGCGCCTTCTCCGGCGACCGCGCCCAGGCCAAGCTCGCCGTGCTCGGCGCCATCTACGGCCAGACCTCCGGCGACGGCCTGAAGAACCTCGCCGCCCTCAGACGCCGCTTCCCCAAGGCGGTGGCGTACGTCGACGAGGCTGCCCGGGCGGGCGAGGAGGGCCGACTGGTGCGGACGTGGCTGGGGCGGACCTGCCCGCCGGCCGCCGGGGCGAGCGACGCCGCCGAGGAGGCGGGCATCCCCCAGGACGACCCGGGCGAGGCCGTCGCCGGCGGCCAGGAATGGGTCCCCGGCTACGCCTCCACCAACGCCCGCGCCCGCGGTCGCTTCGCCCGCAACTTCGTCGTCCAGGGCAGCGCCGCCGACTGGACCCTGCTGCTGCTCGCCGCACTGCGGCGAACCTGCGCGGACCTGGCCGCCGAACTGGTCTTCTTCCAGCATGACGAGGTGATCGTGCACTGCCCTCAGGAGGAGGCCGAGGCGGTCGTGGCGGCGATCCGGGAGGCGGCGGAGCTGGCCGCGCGGCTCACCTTCGGGGAGACACCGGTGCGGTTTCCGTTCACGACGGCGGTGGTGGAGTGCTACGCGGACGCGAAGTGACGTCAGGTGGCAAAACTCGAATGCGCCGGGCGCTTCGGCAGACTCGGCCTGCTCACTCGACCGGGTCCGCTCCTGCGCCTGAGGAGATCAGCTCCCTGAGCTCCCCGACGATCGCCCGTTCGTCCGTTCCGTCCAGGGCGGCAAGGGCCGAGCGCCACTCCTCGTACGCCTCCTCGGCCCGCCCCTGGTCACGCAGCAGCAGACCGTGCTGGTGGCGGGCGAGGCCGCCGGTGTAGCAGTCGGCGCGGGCCTCCGCGCGGCGCAGCAGCTCCGCGCACTCGCGACCGGCGCGTTCGGCGTGACCGAGCAGCCGCAGGGCGCGGACCAGGCCGAGCCGGGTCTGGGACTCGCCGTGCCAGTCGCCGTGACCGCCGAGGATGCGCAGGCTCTCCTCGAAGTGCTCCGCGGCGGCGGCCGGTTCACCGAGCGTGAGGTGGGCGTAGCCGATGTTGCAGTGCGCGGAGTGCTGCACGATGACGGCGCCGACCTCGACGCCGATGGCGAGCGAGCGCCGGTGCTGTTCAATGGCGGCGCGGGGGTCTGTGTGCTCGTACAGGTTGCCGAGATGGCTGTAGGTGACGGCCTCGCCGTACGGGTCGTCCAGCTGCCGGGAGTACTCCAGGCTCTGCCGCAGCGCGTCCTCGGACTCGGCGTACCGGCCCAGCCCCTCCAGCAGCAGCCCGCGGTTGTTGAGGCAGCGCCGGATCCAGGAGACGGTACCGAGCCGCCGCCAGATCTCCAGCGCCCGGTCGTTGAGCGCGAGCGCCTCGCTCTGACGTCCGGTCAAGAAGTGCAGCCCGGCGAGGTCGCCCAGCGCATACGCCTCGGCCGCCGCGTCCTCGAGCCGCCGCGCCAGATCGAGCGCGGCCCGCCCGAGCAACTCCATCTCGGCGACGCGACCGCTGCGCTGGACGTAAGGGAAGAGCAGACGGAGGAGGGTGGAGAGCCAGGCCGGTCGGTTGTCCGGGCGTCGGCTGCGGTCCGGGCCGCGGTCGCCCGAGCCTCGACGCCGCGCGTCCAGCCGCCGATCAGCCGGCCGTCGGCCATCCAGGCGTCCGTCGTCCGCGCCCGGGTCAGCCCCCGCGTGCGCATGGCGCTCGACCAGCGCGACGACATTGGCGAGCTCGGCATCCCCCCAGGCGAAGGCCGTTTCCGGGCTGTCGAACGGAGGAACCGTTCCCACCTGGGAGGCGTGTTCGGCGGGCTGGGCCGCGGTCGGGCGGCGGCGGTCGTCCTGGTCGAGGCCAGGTTCGACGATGGCGGTGAGGATGCGCTCGGCGACGGCGGCGTACCAGCGCAGGGCGGTCTCGGCCATGTCGTCGCCCTGGTCCGCCGCCGCAAGCTCACGGGCGAAGTCCCGGACGAGGTCGTGGGGTGCGTAGCGGCCGTACGCCGTCTCCTCCAGGAGCGCCACGTCGACCAGCCGGTCCAGCGCGGCCTCGGCACGCCGCTCGTCGGTGCCGGTGAGCCGGGCGAGCAGCGGCGCACCGTAGGCGGGCAGATCCAGCGCGCCGATGCGCCGCAGCGCCAGCGCCGCGTCCCGGTCGGCTTCTCGGTCGGAGGCGGCGAGCGCGTCGTGCGCGACGGCGAGGGAGCGGCGCACGCTCAGGTCGTCGTACTCCAGATGGTGCAACCGCCCTTTGGTGGCGGCCAGTTGCCCGGCGAGCACGTCCGGGGTGAGCGCCCGGCGGGCGGCGAGCCGGGCCGCGACGACGCGCAGGGCGAGCGGGAGCCGTCCGGTGAGTTCGACGAGCGGGTGGGCGGCGTCGAGGCCGTCCCGTCCGGAGACTGCGCGCAGCAGCTCCGCGCTCTCCGCGTCGGTCAGCGGCGCGAGCGGGAAGCGGCGGGCACCGTCGAGGGCGGTCAGCGGGGACCGGCTGGTGACGATCACCGCGCAGCCGGCGCCGGCCGGCAGCAGCGGCCGTACCTGCGCAGCGCTCGCGGCGTCGTCCAGCACCATCAGCGTGCGCGTCGGCGCGAGCAGGGAGCGCAGCAACGCTGCTGCCGCATCGGGGTGTTCGGGGATACGGCGGGGCTCGGTACCGAGGTCGCGGAGCAGGGCGGTGAGCGCCTGGCCGGGGGGAAGGGGGGTCATGCCCGGAGTGGCGCCGTGCAGGTTGACGTAGAGCTGCCCATCGGCGAAACGTTCCGCCAGCCCATGCGCCACATGCAGCGCGAGCGCACTCTTGCCGACACCGGCCATACCGCTGACGACGGCCACGGCGGCCGGCGCAGCGAGAGCTCGACGCAGTGCGTCCCGTACGCCGTGTCGGCCGGTGAAATGCCCGGGAAGGGGCGGGAGTTGGGAGGGACGGGGAACGCGAGGCCCGGCGTCGGCCACCGGCCCGTCCCCCACGGACGGATCACCGGCACCGGCGGAACCACCGTCGCACACCCCGCCGCCGTGCCGCTCCTCACCACCCACGGCCGTACCCCCCGTAACCTCGTCGGACGGCCCCCGCGAACCGCCCTCCGCAGCCCCCCGCAACACCTCCATATGCGCCTCCCGCACCCCTGCCCCCGGCTCGACCCCCAGCTCCTCGACGAGCCGGGCGCGAAGATCGCGATGGACGGCCAGCGCCTCCGCACGGCGGCCGGTGCGGTGCAGGGCGAGCATCAGCTGGCGGTGGTACGCCTCCCGCAGCGGATACTCGGCGGCCAGTGCCGCCAACTCCGGTACGACACCGGCGAGTCGCTCACCCCCGAGGGCCAGCTCGGCGTCGTACCGCCACTCCAGCAGGAGCAGCCGCGCCTCGATCAGCCGCTGCACGAAGGCGTACCCGCCCACCTCGGGCGGCAGCCCGCTCAGCGGCGCACCCCGCCACAGCGCGAGCGCCCCCGCGCACTCGTGCACCGTGCGCTCCCAGTCCCGCCCGGCGTGCGCGGCGCGCGCCGCGGCGACATGCGCCTCGAAGACATGGACGTCCAGCTCGCCCTGTTCGACCCGCAGCAGGTACCCCGGCTGCACTGCGCGCAACCGTTCGGGATCGTCGAGCAGCCGGCGCAGCCGGGCGACATGGTTGTGCAGGGAGGCGTGCGCGGAGGCAGGGGGCGCCCCGCCCCACAACGCGTCCTTCAGCGACTCGACCGGAACGACCCGACCGGCTTCCAACAGCAGCGCGGCGAGCAGAACACGCACCTTGGCACTACGGACGGCGCGCACCGCGAGCGCCGGCCGCCCGGCGCCCACACCCGCGCTCCGCGCTCGTGCCCCACCTGCGCTCGCACCCCGCGCACCCACGCGCCGAGCAGCAACCGCACTCCCCGCGGCCCTGGCGCTGCCGACACCACCAGCGGCTCCAGCTGCTCCAAGCTCCCCAGCGCCTGCGGCGTCGTCCGCCCCACAGGGCTCGCAGTACTCCGCCTCACAGGGCTCGTACAGCACAGGCGGCCCCAGCAAACCGAACCGCAGTCCGAACCGAGGCCCGCACCGCAGTTCGTCCCGCATCACACCGCCCACAGCCTTCCCGCGCGCCCGCGCCGCCCGACCGCGCTCCACGACGGAGGACCACCATTCCTGGCGGATTTCCGCCCTCGTCACGGCGGTTTCCCGCCACCCGCACCATGACGGCCTCCGCCGGAGTCCGCTACCGTTCCGGCCGTTTCCCGGTACCGATCCCGGCACCGCCTGGCGACTTCACGCCAATTGGCCGACAACGACATGGAGAACCGTTGGCCATATGTTAGCGATCCGTTGGTGGGGCCTGATGTGATCACTACAACGGATCTGGCCCGACGGTGCGCGCGTCACGCGCCGCTCGGGGGAGTGTCGCCGCCGCGGCCGGATCCGGGGACGCCCGTGGGCTCCGGTCGGCTGAGGTGAACGACCGGGGCCCGCGTCCCTCCACGCGGGATCGCCCGCCACCCTTGGGTGAGACACCGAAAACCCGGGGAGAGAACCGACATGCGATTCCGCTGCGCCGTGCTCGACGACCACCAGAACGTCGCGACCTCCGTCGCCGACTGGTCACCGGTGAGCGACCAGGTGGAGGTCGTCGCCTTCTCCGATCACTTCGCCACCGAGGACGAACTCGCCACGGCCCTCGCGGACTTCGACTTCGTGGTGACCCTGCGCGAACGCGTCCCCTTCCTGGCCACGCTCCTGAACCGCCTCCCCCGGCTGAAGCTGCTGATCGCCTCCGGCATGCGCAACTCGGTGATCGACTACGCCGCCGCCCGCGCAGGCGGCGTCACCGTGTGCGGCACGGAGAGCTCCTCCACTCCCCCGGTCGAACTCACCTGGGCCCTGCTGCTGGGCCTGGCCCGCGGAATCGTCCAGGAGAGCAACGCCCTGCGCGCCGGCGGCCCCTGGCAGTCGACGGTCGGCGCCGACCTGCACGGCCGCCGGCTCGGCCTGCTGGGCCTCGGCAAGATCGGCAGCCGGGTCGCCCGGATCGGCCTCGCCTTCGGCATGGAGATCACCGCCTGGAGTCAGAACCTCACCAAGGAGCGGGCGGACGAGGTCGGAGTGCACCGGTCCGCCACCAAGGAGGACCTCCTGGCGACCAGCGACTTCGTCTCCGTCCACCTGGCCCTCGGTGACCGCACCCGCGGCCTGCTCGGCTCCGCCGAACTCGCCCTCCTGAAGCCGACCGCCTACCTGATCAACACCTCCCGCGCGGCGATCGTCGACCAGGACGCCCTTCTCACCGCCCTGCACGAGGGCCGCATCGCCGGCGCGGCCGTCGACGTCTTCGACACGGAACCCCTCCCCACCGACCACCCGATGCGCACGGCCCCCCGCCTCCTGGCCACCCCGCACCTCGGCTACGTCACCCGGGCCAACTACGAGCGCTACTACGGCCAGGCCGTCGACAACATCCGTGCCTACCTCGCCGGAACCCCGGTACGCCTCCTCGGCTGACCCGCCCCGGCCATCTGACACAGCCAGGGCTCGAGGACAAGGCCATCCGTTCGATGCCTGTGCGCGGGCAGATCAGGTGGTGCAGGGCCGTGCCACGCAGGACCGCCCCGCAGATGGCCGGTCGCACCCTTGTACGCCGACGGGCAGACGAGCACACGAAGCTCCTGGCGGGCGCCGGTGCTCTCAGTCAAGAGCCCGTTGCCGCCAGGAGCTTCGTCGTTCGTACAGCCTGCGTCCGCCAACGCCCCGACCACACCGTTGGGCAGGAAGGGGCTCACCGAGTGGCGTTCAGGCCGCCGGTCAGAGGGAGACGCTGACGCTGGCGTGCTGGAACTGGCCGACGGTGCCGAGGACCTCGTTCTGGGCGGCGGCGGCCTGGGCCAGGAGAGACGAGTCGCTGACCGCCACGGAGCCGACGACGACGCTGGCGTGCGGGTTCAGGCCGCCGGAGACGTTGTCGAGCTCGGCGTCGGAGATCTCGACGGTCTCAACCTGGTGAGCGGAGTTCATGTTGATTTCCCTTCGTATGGATGATCCACAAGGGGGGTGGCCCCGCTGGGGACTGCTGGCGGGCCTCGACCGCAGGCACGCGGCGCCCGTTTCCGGAAACCGGTCGCGCGACCTCGCGGCGCAAAGGATCAAAGCACGGAGAGCGCCGGGCATCCAATCAACCGATGCTCTCATCAGGACAGTTGAACGTGCGGACTACGGCATCCGTGCAGGCATCCACACGAGTTGGGGACGGCTTCTCCACATGCTGCGCGACACCGGGACGTCACCGGTATTGCCACCGTGATCCGGAACGGGACACTCCACACGAACGGAGCGCCGTCCGGCAGGGGCATGTGCAGATTTCTCGCACACTGTGCCGCGGTAGCGCATTCGATGTGCAGATCCACAGAACCCGGAGTGGCACCGGCGTGGGCGACACCTTCATGCCCCGCCCGGAAGCCAGCGCGGAGCGTCAGCCGGACCCCGGTCCCGAACCGTCAATCGAGACCAGAATTGAGACCACGGACAGCCGAGCGGCCCGCGCCCGCCGCCGTCGCCGTATCCGCTGAACGAAAAAGCCCAGCTCAGACCGTGTCTGAGCTGGGCTTCACCGGAGCCGCCTTCGGGATTCGAACCCGAGACCTACGCATTACGAGTGCGTTGCTCTGGCCATCTGAGCTAAGGCGGCGCGCTGTCCGCACTATGGTGCGATCAGCAACGTCGGTAAGTCTACACAGATTCCGGCGGTGCTCCGTACCAGCCCCGGAGCCCGAGGATGCCGGGGCTGGTGACGTGCGTTATGAGCAGCGCTTTCCCTCCGCCGGAGGGGTGCCGCGCAGAAGGTACGCGTTGATCGTGCGGTCGATGCAGTCGCTGCCGCGGCCGTAGGCGGTGTGTCCGTCGCCCTGGTAGGAGAGGAGGCGGCCGGAGGAGAGCTGGCGGGACAGGGACTGGGCCCAGCGGTACGGAGTCGCCGGGTCCCGGGTGGTGCCGACCACGACGATCGGGGCGGCGCCCTTCGCCTCGATGCGCCTCGGCTCGCCGGTGGCCGCGACCGGCCAGTACGCGCAGTTCAGGGCGGCCCAGGCGAGGGTCTCGCCGAAGACCGGGGACGCCTTCTCGAAGGCGGGGAGCGCCGCACGGACCTGGTCCGGGGTGTCGAAGGCGGGCGGAAGGTCCAGACAGTTCACGGCGGCGTTGGCGAACATCAGGTTCGAGTATTCGCCGTCGGGGTCCCGCTCGTAGTACGTGTCGGACAGGGCCAGCAGACCCGCGCCGTCGTTCTCCTTCATCGCCGAGGTCAGCGCCTCGCGCAACTGCTGCCAGGCCCCCTCGTCGTACATCGCCGTGATCACGCCGGTGGTGCCGAGGGACTCGGTGAGCCTGCGGCCGTCCGCGTCGCCGGTGGGCAGCGGCCTCGCGTCGAGCTTGTCGAAGAACGCCTTCAGGTTGCGTCCGATCTGCTCCGGTGGCGTCCCCGGCCTGCCGAGAGGACAGTCGGTGTGCCGTACGCAGTCCTTCGCGAACGCGGTCAGCGCCGTCTCGAAGCCCGCCGTCTGGTCGAGGTTCAGCCGGCGTGCGGGCAGCGACGGGTCGATCGCGCCGTCCAGGACGAGCCGCCCCGCCCGCTGTGGGAAGAGCCCGGCGTACGTCGCTCCGAGGAACGTGCCGTACGACGCCCCCACATACGTCAGCTTCTCGTCCCCGAGGGCCGCCCGCAGGACGTCCATGTCCCGGGCCGCCTCGACTGTCGAAATGTGCCGCAGCAGCTCGGGCGACTGCTTGCCGCACCCTTCCGCGAACTCCTTGTAGGCGTCCACGAGTCCGTCGACCTCCCGCTTGTCGTCGGGCGTGACGTCGGTCTGCGTGTACCTGTCCATCTCTCGCGCGTCGAGACACTCGACGGGCTCGCTGCGGGCGACGCCGCGCGGATCGACCGCGACCAGGTCGTAGCGGGCGCGGACCTCCGCCGGGTAGCCGACACCGGCGTACGACTGGAGGTAGGTGATCGCGGAGCCGCCCGGTCCGCCCGGGTTCACCAGCAGCGAGCCCAGCCGTTTGCCCGGGCCTGTGGCCTTCTTGCGGGCCACGGCCAGCCGCACGTCGCCCTCGGCCGGCTCGGCGTAGTCGAGTGGCGCGCGCAGGGTGGCGCACTCGAAGCCGGAGACACCGCAGGCACGCCATTTCAGTTTCTGCCCGTAGTACGGAGCCAGGTCGGACGGGGTGGCCCGGGGCAGCGCGGTCAGCTCCGCCGCCCCGGCCGCGGAGGTCGCCGAACTCGTCGAGCTCCCGGAGGAACAGGCGGAGAGGAGCAGCGCCGCGACGGCGACGAGGGTGACTCCGGTACGGGACCTGGCACTGGACATGGTCCTTGACCAGCGGTGGGTGCGCCTTGTGTACATTTAGCGAGCGTAACGCTGTGCGATGAATTGGGCACGGCGTGTGCAGCTTGCGCCACGGACGAGTGCAGGCTGTCCCTCGAACGAGGTACGCCGTCAACACGACGCCCACGGCAAAGGGCTTCCCTCGTCGTGACCGGCACGCGGCAGGTGCGCCACCGCGGCCGGCCCACGCGGCCCACGGCAGGGCGGCCCACCCCGTCACCCCGATCTGAGCGCCAGCGTCATCGCCTCCACGGCCAGCAGAGGCGCCACATTGCGGTCGAGGGCGTCGCGGCAGGCGGCGATCGCCTCGATGCGGCGCAGGGTGGACTCCGGGGAGCTGCCGCGGGCGAGCCGCTCCAGGGTGTCCTCGGCGTCCGTGTTGGCGAGCGCGATCCGGGAGCCGAGCTGGAGGGCGAGGACATCGCGGTAGAAGGCGGTGAGGTCGGTGAGCGCGAGGTCGAGGCTGTCGCGCTGGGTACGCGTTCTGCGGCGCTTCTGCTTGTCCTCCAGCTCCTTCATCACGCCCGCCGTACCGCGCGGCATCCGGCCGCCCTGAGCCGCGCCCAGCGCTGCCCTCAGCTCCTCGGTCTCCTTGACGTCGATCTCCTCGGCGAGCTGTTTGGCGTCCTCCGCGGCCGCGTCGACCAGCTCCTGGGCGGCCTTGAGGCAGCCGCCGATGTCATCGATGCGGAGCGGCAGCTTCAGCACAGTGGCCCGGCGTTCTCGGGCAGCCGGGTCGGTGGCGAGTCGGCGGGCCCGGTCCACGTGCCCCTGCGTCGCACGGGCCGCCGCGGCCGCGACGTCCGGCTCGACGCCCTCGCGTCGTACGAGCATGTCGGCGACGGCGTCGACGGAGGGCGTGCGCAGGTTCAGGTGGCGGCAGCGGGAGCGGATGGTGGGCAGGACGTCTTCGAGCGAGGGGGCGCACAGCAGCCAGACCGTGCGGGGGGCGGGCTCCTCGACGGCCTTGAGGACGGCGTTGGCGGACTTCTCGTTCAGCCGCTCGGCGTCCTCGACGAGGATCACCTGCCAGCGGCCGTTCGCCGGTGAGGTGAACGACTTGCGCACCGTGTCCCGCATGTCGTCGACGAGGATCTGAGCGCCCACGGCCACGACGGTGGTGACATCGGCGTGGGTGCCGACCAGCGCCGTGTGACACCCGTCGCAGAAGCCGCAGCCGGGGGCGCCGCCCAGCGCGCGGTCGGGGCTCACGCACTGCAACGCGGCGGCGAACGCCCGCGCCACCTGCGTCCGCCCCGCCCCGGGCGGCCCGGTGAACAGCCAGGCGTGCGTCATTCTGGACGCCTCGGGCAGCGGGGCGTCGGCCGCGGCCGCAGTGACCAGGGCATCGGCGTCCCGGGCAGCGGCGGTGAGCTGCTCGCTCACCTTCTCCTGCCCGACGAGGTCGTCCCACACGCTCATGGGTCACGCCGCCCTTCCGTCACACTCCGCGGTACGCCATCCATTGTGGCGGCGACCACTGACAACGGAGCCCGCGCCGGCCGCCACCCCGCAGTTCAGCGGTCCCTGCCCCGCCCTCGACGGCCCTGCTCGTCGTCGTACGCGTCCTCGCGGGGCCCGAGCAGCTCGTCCGCCAGGGTGGGCAGATCGTCCAGCGGGGTCTCCTCGGCCCAGTCCGGCCGCGGGCGCCGCTGCGGCGTCCCCTCGGCGTCGACCTGGGGCAGCTCCCGCGTACGGTCCTCACCGCCGTCCGGTCCGGCCCCCGGCCGCTCGTCCCGGAAGAATCCCGGCGGAACCCGGTCCACGGGGTTCTCGCCCGGCACGGGAGGCAGCACCGCGGTCTCGTCCTCGGCGCCGGGCGCCACCGGCGGCAGCACAGCCGTCTCATCCGCCGAACCGACCGGCGGCAGCACAGCCGTCTCGTCCGCGGCACCCACCGGCGGCAGTACGGCCGTCTCGTCCGCCGCACCCTGAGGCGTGGACGGCTGCGGCAGTTCGGCAGTCACCTCGGAGTCACCGGAGGGCTCGTCAGCGCCCGGCGTTTCGTCCCGTACCGGCCGCAGGACCGTCGTCTCCTCCAGCGGTCCGCCCGTGGGCTTCACGACCGGCGTCGGGACGGTCGCCGCCTCCGGCGGGACCGATGGCGCGGCCGGAACCGTCGGCGGCCGGGGGCCCGCCGCGGCCGCCGCAGCAGCCTGCTCGGCCGCCCGCCGGGCCTCCTCGGCCCGCAACAGCGCATCCTCGGCCTTGCGCTGCTTCTCCAGTCGGCGTTCCTCAGCCTCGGCCCGCAGCCGGGCCTCCTCCTCGGCCTGCCTGCGGCGCCGTTCCTCCTCGGCCTTGCGCCGGGCCTCTTCCTCGGCCCGCGCCTTCTCCTCGGCCAGGAGCCGCACCCGCTCCTCCTCCGCCCGGCGGCGCGCTTCCTCGGCCCGCTGCCGGGCCTCCTCCGCCTGCCGTTCGGCCTCGCGCCGCTGCGCCTCCTCCAGCTCGCGCCGCTTGCGCTCCTCCTCCTCGGCGCGCAACCGCTCGAGCTGCTCCTGGCGCTCGCGCTCCAGGCGCTCCTCCTCAGCCTTGCGGGCGGCTTCTTCCTCGGCCTTGCGGCGGGCCTCCTCCTCGGCCTTCTTCCGCGCCTCCTCCTGGGCCTTCACCTCGGCCTCGGACAGGGGCAGCATCTGGTCCAGCCGGGCCCGGATCACCGTCGTCACGGCCTCGGGCTCCTGCCCGGCGTCGACGACCAGGTACCGCCCGGGGTCGGACGAGGCCAGCGTCAGGAAACCGGACCGCACGCGCGTGTGGAACTCGGCCGGCTCCGACTCCAGCCGGTCCGGCGCCTCCGTGAACCGCTCCCGCGCGGCCTCCGGCGAAACATCCAGCAGAACGGTCAGGTGCGGTACGAGCCCGTGCGTCGCCCACCGGTTGATGCGGGCGATTTCGGTCGGGGACAGGTCACGGCCCGCGCCCTGGTATGCCACCGAGGAATCGATATAGCGGTCGGAGATGACGACCGCGCCGCGCTCCAGCGCAGGCCGCACCACCGTGTCCACGTGTTCGGCGCGGTCCGCCGCATACAGCAGCGCTTCCGCCCGGTGCGAGAGCCCGGCGCTCGACACGTCCAGCAGGATCGACCGCAGCCGCTTGCCCACCGGGGTCGCCCCGGGCTCGCGGGTCAGCACGACCTCGTGGCCCTTGGCCCTTATCCACTCGGCGAGCGCCTCGGCCTGGGTGGACTTTCCGGCGCCGTCGCCGCCTTCCAGGGCGATGAAGAAACCGGAGGGCGTCGGAGCCTGCACCGGGTCGTCGCCGCCGAGCAGGGCGTCCCGCAGGTCGTGCCGCAGCGGTACGCCGGAGCGGTCGTCGAGCTTGGCCAGCACCAGCGCGGCCACCGGCAGCAGCAGCGCGCCGACCAGCATCAGCGTGAACGCCGCCCCGCCGTGCGCGAACACGAACTTGCCGTTCTCCAGCCGGTGCGGCCCGATCAGCGCCGCCACCAGGGGCGCGATCAGCGCGCCGAGCGCCACACAGACCCGTACCACCGCGTGCAGGTGCTCAGTGGTCCGGGCCCGCCGGAAGTCCTCGGTCTCCTGGTCGAGGAGCGCATGCCCGGTGTTGGCGGCCATGCCCGCGCCGATGCCGGCCAGCGCGGCGATCAGCAGCACAGTGGTGACGTCCGGGACGAGCCCGGCGGCCAGCAGCGCCACGCCGGTGAAGGCGATCGCCAGCGCGAGCATCCGACGCCGCGACAGTGACGTCAGCACCTTCGGTGCTGTACGGATGCCGACGGCGACACCGCCGGTCAGCGCGAGCACCAGCAGCCCGTACGTCACCGGGCCGCCGCCCAGGTCCTTGGCGTGCAGCACGGCGACGGCCACAGCGGCGGCGACCGCTCCGGCAACAGCGGCGCAGGCGAGCACCAGCAGCGGGATCGCGCCGGTGCGGCCCTTGTCGGCACCCGTGCCCGTCCTCGGGCGGCGCAGTCCCTCGAGCGGCGACCGCGCGCGCGGGGTACGCGTGCCGGGCAGCTCCAGGAAGGTCAGGACGGACAGGGACGCGGCGAACAGACCGGCCGCGACGTACGAACCGAGGGCCGCCTGGTGCTGGCCGAACCAGTCGATCCCCGCACCCAGCAGATTGTTGAACAATCCCGCGACCACGAGTGCGGCACCCGCCAGGGGGACCGTCACGAAGGTGGTGCGCAGCGACAGGCGGCGCAGCGCGTCCATGTGGTCCGGCAGCGGTCGTACGGTCGCGCCCTCCGGGGGCGGGGCCGGCAGCAGCGCGGGGGCGGCGCTTTCGCGGCAGACCGTCCAGAAGCGCTCGGCGACACCGGTGACGAAGACGGTCACCAGGAGCACGGCGAGAGCGTCCTGGGGCATCCAGTCGATCCACAGCGGCGCGACGATCAGCAGCGCGGCCCGCAGACCGTCCGCGCCGACCATGGTCCAGCGCCGGTCCAGCGGGCCGTCCTGGGAGGTGAGCGCGGTGAGCGGGCCGAGGAGCACGGCTCCGAAGAGCAGCGTCGCAAGGATGCGCACCCCGAACACGGTCGCCACTGCGAACGCCACGCCCCGGTAGCCCCCGCCGAACGACCCCTCGGCGATCGCCGCCTGGAGGACGAGGACGACCAGCACGAGAAGCGCGAGGACGTCACCGACCCCGCTCACCAGCTGCGCGCTCCACAACCGCTTCAGTTGCGGTCGGCGCAGCAGCGCACGGACGGCACGCTCGCGGGAGTCCGCGACCAGCGTGTCGTCGGGGGCGGGGTGATGGGCCGTTGGCTGCTCGGCTCGCGTCATGCGTTCAGCCTATCGGGCCGCGCCGACACTCCAGTGCGCATGCCCGAACGTCCGCACGCCCCGACACCGAAGTGATGCCGGGGCGTTCGTTTCGCGAATCCGCGGTGAGGGGCGGCCCGTTGCCGGCCGGCCTCGGTTCAGTCGTCCGACGCCGTCTTGGAAGCCGTCGCCTTCTTGACGGCCGTCTTCTTGGCCGTCGTGGTCTTCTTCGCGGCGGTCGTCTTCGCCGCGGTCGCCTTCTTGGCGGCGGTCTTCTTCGCGGCCGTCGCCTTCTTCGCAGGAGCCTTCTTGGCGGCCGCCTTCTTGGCCGTCTTCTTGGCGGGCCCCTTCGCACGCTTCTCGGCGAGGAGTTCGAAACCGCGCTCCGGGGTGATCCTCTCGACACTGTCGCCGGAGCGCAGGGTCGCGTTGGTCTCGCCGTCGGTGACGTACGGGCCGAAGCGACCGTCCTTGACGACGACCGGCTTGCCGCTGACCGGGTCCTCGCCCAGCTCCTTCAGCGGCGGCTTGGCGGCCGCACGGCCACGCTGCTTCGGCTGGGCGTAGATCGCCTGCGCCTCCTCCAGCGTGATCGTGAAGAGCTGGTCCTCGGACTGCAGCGACCGCGAGTCCGTGCCCTTCTTCAGATACGGGCCGTAGCGGCCGTTCTGCGCGGTGATCTCGACGCCGTCCGCGTCGGTGCCGACGACCCGCGGAAGCGACATCAGCTTCAGCGCGTCCTCAAGCGTCACCGTGTCCAGCGACATCGACTTGAACAGCGAGGCCGTACGCGGCTTGACGGCGTTCTTGCCCGTCTTCGGGGTGCCCTCGGGCAGCACCTCGGTGACGTACGGACCGTAGCGGCCGTCCTTGGCGACGATCGTGTGGCCGGTCTCCGGGTCCGTGCCCAGCTCGAAGTCGCCGCTCGGCTTGGCGAGCAGCTCCTCCGCGAGCTCGACGGTGAGCTCGTCCGGAGCCAGGTCGGACGGGATGTCGGCGCGCTGGTGGCCCTCGGAGTCCTTCTCACCGCGCTCGATGTACGGCCCGTAGCGGCCGACGCGCAGCACGATGTCGTTGCCCACCGGGAACGAGGACACCTCGCGCGCGTCGATCGCGCCCAGGTCGGTCACCAGCTCCTTGAGGCCGCCGAGGTGGTCCCCGTCGCCGTTTCCGGCGTCCGCGGCACCGCCCGCACCCGTGCCTTCGCCGAAGTAGAACCGCTTCAGCCACGGCACAGCCTGCGCCTCGCCGCGTGCGATGCGGTCGAGATCGTCCTCCATCTTCGCGGTGAAGTCGTAGTCGACGAGCCGCCCGAAGTGCTTCTCCAGGAGGTTGACCACGGCGAAGGACAGGAAGGACGGGACGAGTGCCGTGCCCTTCTTGAACACATAGCCGCGGTCGAGGATCGTGCCGATGATCGACGCGTACGTCGACGGGCGGCCGATCTCGCGCTCTTCCAGCTCCTTGACCAGCGAGGCCTCGGTGTAGCGGGCCGGGGGCTTGGTGGCGTGCCCGTCGACCGTGATCTCCTCGGCCGACAGCGGGTCGCCCTCGCCGACCTGCGGCAGCCGGCGCTCGCGGTCGTCCAGCTCGGCGTTCGGGTCGTCGGCGCCCTCGACGTAGGCCTTCAGGAAGCCGTGGAAGGTGATCGTCTTGCCGGACGCGCTGAACTCGACGTCCCGGCCGTCGGCCGCGGTGCCGCCGATCTTCACCGTGACGGAGTTGCCCGTCGCGTCCTTCATCTGGGAGGCGACCGTCCGCTTCCAGATCAGCTCGTACAGCTTGAACTGGTCACCGGTCAGCCCCGTCTCGGCCGGCGTACGGAAACGATCACCCGAGGGGCGGATCGCCTCGTGCGCCTCCTGCGCGTTCTTGACCTTTCCTGCATACGTCCGCGGCTGCGGCGGCAGGTAGTCGGCGCCGTACAGCTGCGTGACCTGGGCGCGGGCGGCGGCGATCGCCGTGTCGCTCAGCGTCGTGGAGTCCGTACGCATGTACGTGATGTAGCCGTTCTCGTACAGCTTCTGCGCGATCTGCATTGTGGCCTTCGCACCGAAGCCGAGCTTGCGGCTGGCCTCCTGCTGCAGCGTCGTCGTACGGAACGGGGCGTACGGCGAGCGGCGGTACGGCTTGGACTCGACGGACCGGACGGAGAACCGGGTGTCCTCCAGGGCGGCGGCGAGGGCGCGGGCGTTCGCCTCGTCGAGGTGGAGGGTGTTCGCGCTCTTGAGCTGTCCCAGCGAGTCGAAGTCGCGGCCCTGCGCAACCCGCCTGCCGTCGACGGTCTGGAGACGGGCGACCAGCGACGAGGGGTCCGACGAGTCCCCTGCGCGGCCGGTCGCGAAGGTGCCCGTCAGGTCCCAGTACTCAGCCGAACGAAACGCGATGCGCTCGCGTTCCCGCTCCACCACGAGCCGGGTCGCGACCGACTGGACGCGGCCGGCCGACAGGCGCGGCATGACCTTCTTCCACAGGACCGGCGACACCTCGTAGCCGTAGAGGCGGTCGAGGATGCGGCGGGTCTCCTGGGCGTCGACCAGCTTCTGGTTGAGCTGGCGCGGATTGGCCACGGCCTCCCGGATCGCGTCCTTGGTGATCTCGTGGAACACCATGCGCTTGACCGGGATCTTCGGCTTGAGGACCTCCTGGAGGTGCCAGGCGATGGCCTCGCCCTCCCGGTCCTCATCGGTGGCGAGGAAGAGCTCGTCGGAGTCCTTCAGCAGGTCCTTGAGCTTCTTGACCTGCGCCTTCTTGTCGGCGTTGACCACATAGATCGGCTGGAAGTCGTGCTCGACGTCCACACCGAGGCGCCGGACCTCGCCGGTGTACTTCTCCGGCACCTCCGCGGCGCCGTTGGGGAGGTCGCGGATGTGCCCGACGCTCGCCTCGACGACGTATCCGGGGCCGAGGTAGCCCTTGATCGTCTTCGCCTTGGCAGGCGACTCGACGATGACGAGTCGGCGGCCGCCCTGTGCGGTCTCGCTGGTCGGGGACAACTTCGCTCTTCTCTCCGGTCGACGCTGGGCCTCCCCAGGCCTTGCTCCCGGGGTCGGGGCACCTCTCATGGCTGACGCTGCGGAGTGTGACGGTACATCCCGCCCCCGTGTCAAACGGGAAAAGCCCACAACGGCCACTCGAACGGTAACCCGACTACCGCCATTCCTGCCGCCCGGAGTGTCCACCGATCCGATCCGCCGATCCGGAGCGTGACCTCTCAATTACCCAGGTGAACGCGCCACCGGCGGCCTCAGAGGCGGGTGAAGCACCACGTCCCGAGGGCCAGCGCGATCACCGCGACGACACTCGCGACGGTCGCCGATGCGACGGGACTCACACCGTGAGCGACGGGCTCGCGGCGGTGCACCCGGGTCGCCGTCCACACCAGCAGTCCGCCTCCGAACAGGGCGAACACCAGTCCCGCGAAGATCACCGGTCCGCTCTCCATGGCTCCCCGTGCCCCTTTTCTCCCGTTCGCGAGTGTGCAGTCCCGGGAGGTTGACACGCGCAGGCTGCGCCCAGGCGAACCTGACGTGAACGCGGGGCCGACGGACCCGTGCATCCGCCTTCAGTTGACCCCGGGGATATTTTTTCGGCTGATTTCAGCCGATCTCAGACTTCGCCGGGTGGCGGTATCTTTCCGGTCGTCTTCTTGTCGTCGATCCGGCTCACGGTGCACACGACCTTGTTGAAACCGGCCTCCCAGTCCTCCTCGTCGGCCACCCAGCCGTAGACGGTCCGCTCCGCGCCGGGCGCCCAGGTGGATTCGAACTTGTTCTCGCACAGCTCGGTCGCGTTGTCGCTGCCCTTGGCGTAGCTCATGCTCGCGGGGGCCTGCACGGTCCCGATGACCTGTTCCGTGTGCGGCTTGTCGCAGTCGGTGAGGGGCGCCTCGTAGCCGTCGTCCAGTTCCTTGTAGGTCCAGCAGTCGCCGATGCTCATCTGGCCGACCCACAGGTCCGTGCCCGCGTCGCGGAACCGGCCCACTTCGCCGCCTATCGCGGCATGACGGCCGAGTACGAGACATGCCGTACCACTGCCCGCCGTGGTGAAGCCCTCCTCGGTCGGCAGCACGGCGTAGACGTCCGCGTCCGGCAGCGCGTCGACGACCGTGCGGCTCTGCTCCTCGCACCGTTTCGCGCCGTTGGCGCGCGCGTCGGCGTGGTCCGTGGCCGTCTCGATGCTCAGGACTTGGCCATCCGGCCAGTCCTCGGCGCAGTCGACCACGCCTAGATTCGGGGACGACTTGAACGGCGCCCCCGTCCAGACCGCCTGCACACAGTCACCGGCTTCCAGCGGCCTGGTCAGGCCGACCACGTCCCCGTACGGCAGCACGGGCTCGGTCGGCGACGGCGACCCCTTCGTGCTGGGCGACGGCGACTTCCCCGCCGCGTTGTCGGTGCCCTTCTCGTCTCCGCCGGTCAGCGAGACGGCCGCCCAGGTGCCGCCGGCGATCACGAGGACGGCGGCGACGACGAGGGCGACGAGCGCGAGGCGCTTTCGGGCGCCTTTGGGTGCCGGTGCCGAAGGCCCGTCGCCGCCGCGACCTGGGTCGGCCGGCCCCCAGGAACCGCCCGTGTACGTCGGGGAACCGCTGCCCGCCGCGTACGGCGGCTGCCCGCCGCCGACGTAGAGGGAGCCGGGCGCCTGCGCGTAGGGGTTGCCCCGGTCGTAGGGACCCTGCGGGGCGGGCGGTGGCCAGGCGCCGTGCGCCGACCCGCCGGGTGTGGCCGCACCGCCGTCCTGGGCGCCGGACCCCGGCGTGTCCGGGCCCCAGCCGCCGCCGGGAGCGCCCGCGGGAGTATTCGGCGTCGGTGGCGCGCCCGGCGTCTGCGGAGCCGACGGCGTACCAGGGTTCCCGGGACCGCCCGCACCCTCCGCGGGAGGCGGTCCGAACGCGCCCGGCGGTGGGCCGAAGGCGCCGGCTCCCGCCAACGCGCCCGCGCCCTGCCCTGCCGACCCTGCAGGACCGGCATCCGGCATCCCCTGTGCCACGCGCTCCAGGCTGCGCGCGACCACGTCCGGCGCGGACCTGCGCAGCGGGTCCTTGACGAGCAACCCGTGCAGGACGGGCGCCAGTTGGCCCGCACGGGCCGGCGGCGTCGGTTCCTCCCCGAGCAGGGCCGTCAGAATCGCGTACTCGTCATCGCGGTCGAAGGGGCCGCGCCCCTCCACGGCGGTGTACAGCGTGGCGCCCAGGGAGAACAGGTCGGCGGCCGGGGTGGGCGGCTCACCGCGGGCACGCTCGGGGGCGAGGTAGCCAGGGGTGCCGAGGATGCCCGCGGTCGCGGTGATCCTGGGCTCGCGGGATCCCGGTTGCAGCGCGATGCCGTAGTCGGTGAGCAGCACGCGCGCGTACGGGTCGCCGGAAGAGTTGGGGGCCAGAAGGATGTTGGCCGGTTTCACATCCCTGTGGAGGATGCCGATGCGGTGCCCGGTGTTGAGCGCGTCGAGCACGGCGAGGCCGATACGGGCCGCCTGCGCGGGCGGCATCGGCCCCGAACTCCGGATCACCGCCTGCAGATCGACCGCGTCAGGCACGTACTCCATGACGATCCACGGCAATCCCTCGTGCTCCACCACGTCGTGCACCGTCGCCACATGCGGATGACCGCGCAGGCGTGCCGCGTGCCGGGCCTCGCTGCGGGCCCGTGCGATGCGCTGGGCGGGCTCGCTCGCGTCCATCGGCACATCCGGAAGCGCGATCTCCTTCATCGCGACTTCGCACGCCAACTCCTCGTCGTGCGCGAGCCATACGCGACCCATGCCGCCCGCGCCGAGTGTGCGCAGCAGCCGGTACCGGCCGTTGATCACCCGGCCCTCACCCTGGTCCGGCGTCTCCCCCGCCATCACGCCTCCCCCGAGACAGCGCGCCTCCCCGAGGACGCGTCCGAGTCTGTCTCTCGAAGGTAGCTTCGCACGCGCCACTGACAGGAGACCTTCACAGGATCAATCCCGGAAGATCTGCTCGCACCAAGTCCACGCGCCTCATGAGTCACTCAAACCTCAGAGGCAACACACCAAGCAACTCACGCCCGCCGTCACTCCGGCGTACGCCCCACCCTCACGCGCCCCCGAGCGGGGCGTACGGCCCCGGGCCGACGATCACCCCGCCGGCTCAAGAAACCCCTGCTCCACCAGCAACCGAATCTGTGCCGGTGTCCGATCCCGCAGCAACACCGGGTCCTCACCCACCAGTTGGGCGATGGCGTCCAGGATCCGGCCCGCGGTCAGGGAACCGTCGCAGACGCCCGCGAAGCCCGCACCGACCGTGTCCACCTTCGTGGCCCGGCGCATACCGCGGTTCTGACGCAGCACCACATGCTCCGGGTCCTCGGCGCCGGGGAGCCCGACCTGCTCCTGGACGACCTCCGCGGCGAGCCGGAAGCGCTCTTCGAGCAGGGCGGCGTCATCGCGTGCCCGCAGGTAGTCGAGACGTTCGAAGTGCGCCCGGACCGTGTCACCGAGCGGCTGTTCGACCGGATGCGGCCACTCCTCCACGGCGATGGAGGGCACCGCGGCCCCCGACTTGCGCAGGGTGATCCACCCGAACCCCACGGCCTTCACCTTGCGCGCCTCGAACTCGTCCAGCCAGGCGTCGTACCGCGCCTCGTACTCGGCCACGTCACCGCGGTGGTCGCCCGCATCCCGCAGCCACAGCTCGGCGTACTGCGTGACGTCCTGCACCTCGCGCTGCACGATCCACGCGTCGCACCCGAGCGGCACCCACGACCGCAGCCGCTCCTGCCAGTCCTCCTCCTCCACGTGCTGCCAGTTGGCGAGGAACTGCGCGAATCCGCCCCTGTTCAGGCGGGCGCCCGCCTGTTGAACGAGCGAGCGGCACAGATCGTCCCCGCCCATTCCGCCGTCGCGGTACGTCAGCCGGGCGCCGGGAGAGATCACGAAGGGCGGATTGGACACGATCAGGTCGTACTTCTCGTCGTCCCGGATCGGCTCGAAGAGCGATCCCTCGCGCAGGTCCGCGGCGGGGGCGCCGGACAGCGCGAGCGTGAGCGCGGCGATGTGCAGCGCCCGTGGATTCACATCGGTCGCCGTCACGCGCGTGGCGTGCTGGGCGGCGTGCAGGGCCTGGATGCCGGAGCCGGTGCCCAGGTCGAGGGCCGTGGCCACGGGCGTACGGACGGTGAGCCCGGCCAGGGTGGTGGAGGCACCGCCCACGCCCAGGACGACGCCTTCGTCCCGTCGCCCGATCCCCCCTGCCCCACCGACCGCGCATCCCAGGTCGGACACGATGAACCAGTCCTCGCCGGCCGACCCGCCGTACGGCCGTACATCCACGGTCGCGGCGAGCTCGTCCCCGCCGACCCGCGTGAGCCACCCGCTCTCCAGGCACTCGGCGACGGGCAGAACCCCCTCCACGCGCGCGTGCGGCACGGGCTGCTGGAGCAGGAACAGCCGTACGAGCATCTCCAGCGGCGTGTCCCCGCGGGTCGCCCGGAGTGCGGGCACGGTCTCGCCGCGGGCCAGCGCCGCGTACGCGGGGGCGCCGAGCAGTTCGAGCAGTCCGTCGGCGGTGAAGGCGGACCCCAGCAGGGCGTCGCGCAGCCGAGCGGTGACGTCGGGACGGTCGGCGGAGGGCAGCGGGGAGAGGCTGGCGTTACTCACATCCCCCATTGTGACCGCGTCGGACGGTCACCGCGCACGGCTCACCGCGGTGACACAGCGGCGGCAGACGAACGTCAGCCCTGCGTCACGGACGGCGAGGCGGATGCGCCCTGGCAACTCTCCTGCTGGGCCATCGCCTGTCCGACCTCGCCCTCCTCCAGGGTCCTGAGCGCGTCGTTGCCGCTCTGGCTGAGCTTGTCCAGCTCGGTGGCGATGCCCTTGAGGCCGTCGGCGAACTTGGCCTGGTCCTTGGTGTCGAGCGCGTCGACCTGCTTCCTCAGGGAGGCGTACGACGAGGAGATGCCGTTGAGCTCCTTGACCGCGTCCTGCTGCTTCTTCTCGCCGTTCTCGACGTCCGGCGGGCCGGCCTTGTTCACGGCGGTCCCGATCGCCTTGTAGGCGTCGGACATGTCCTGGAAGGCCTGCGCGTCGGTCTTCTGGACCTCCGCCGGCGTGCTGCGGTCCGAGGTCTCCTTCTGGATCGCGGCGTTCGCGGCCGCGATCTTCTTCGCCTGCGGCTGCACGGCGTCGCAGACCTGCTTGGCCCAGGCATCCAGCTTCTCGTTGCCGTCGTCGCCGCCGCATCCCGACAGCGCCAGTACCAGTACCGCACCGCCGGACAGTGCGGCCGCGAGCTTCTTGTTCACCGGATTGGTCCCTTCCATGGCTCTCGGCCCCGGAACATACACGCCAAGCGGGCGACAACCGCATGACGAGCGTCCAATATGACCATAATTACGTCATTCGCGCCAGGAGAGAGAAGGCTCACGGCGAGAGCGTGAACACAGCGGGGCGGGCGGGCGGCGCGTCAACACGCGCCTCCCGCCCGCCCTTTGAGCTGGGCTTTGTCCGACAGCCTACGAAACCACCGCAGTGTCGGCCGACTTGGAGCTCCGGTCGGGCTCTTCGTCCCCCATGGCGATGCCGCGCCGCTTGGAGACGTACACCGCGCCGACGATCACCACAAGGGCGAGCACCGCGATCAGAATCCGTACGCCGAGGTTCTCGTCGTCGCCGTAGCTGAACTTGATGACGGCGGGCGCGATGAGCAGCGACACCAGGTTCATCACCTTCAGCAACGGGTTGATCGCGGGACCGGCGGTGTCCTTGAACGGGTCGCCGACCGTGTCACCGATCACCGTCGCGGCGTGCGCCTCGCTGCCCTTGCCGCCGTGGTGGCCGTCCTCGACGAGCTTCTTGGCATTGTCCCAGGCGCCGCCGGAGTTGGCGAGGAACACCGCCATCAGCGTGCCGGCCCCGATCGCGCCCGCCAGATACGCGCCGAGGGCGCCGACGCCGAGCGTGAAGCCGATGAAGATCGGCGCCATGACCGCGAGCAGACCCGGCGTGGCCAGCTCCCTGAGCGCGTCCCTCGTGCAGATGTCGACGACTTTTCCGTACTCCGGTTTCTCGGTGTAGTCCATGATCCCGGGCCGCTCACGGAACTGCCGCCGCACCTCGAACACCACCGAACCCGCCGACCGCGACACCGCATTGATCGCCAGCCCGGAGAAGAGGAAGACGACCGCCGCCCCCGCAATGAGGCCGACGAGGTTGTTGGGCTGCGAGATGTCCATCGCCAGCGTCATCGGCGAGCCCTCACCGCTGAGCTTCTCGCCCACGTCCCGTGCGCCCGTGGTGATCGCATCGCGGTACGACCCGAAGAGCGCCGACGCCGCCAGGACGGCGGTGGCGATGGCGATGCCCTTGGTGATGGCCTTGGTGGTGTTGCCCACCGCGTCCAGGTTGGTGAGCACCTGTGCGCCCGCGCCCTTGACGTCCCCGGACATCTCGGCGATGCCCTGGGCGTTGTCGGAGACCGGCCCGAAGGTGTCCATGGCGACGATCACGCCGACCGTGGTGAGCAGGCCGGTGCCGGCCAGCGCGACCGCGAACAGCGCCAGCATGATCGACGTACCGCCGAGCAGGAAGGCCCCGTAGACGCCGAGGCCGATCAGCAGAGCGGTGTAGACGGCCGATTCGAGGCCGACCGAGATACCGGCGAGGATGACGGTGGCAGGGCCGGTGAGCGAGGTCTTGCCGATGTCCTTCACCGGGCGCCGGTTGGTCTCGGTGAAGTAGCCGGTGAGCTGCTGGATCACGGCGGCGAGCAGGATGCCGATCGCCACCGCGACGAGCGCCAGGATCCGCGGGTCGCCGTCCTTGGCCCGGATCGCGGCGTCGGTGACGCCGTCGAGGTCGGCGTACGACGACGGCAGATAGACGAACACGGCGATCGCCACCAGGACGAGCGAGATCACCGCGGAGATGAAGAAGCCACGGTTGATCGCACTCATCCCGCTGCGGTCGGCGCGGCGCGGCGCCACGGCGAAGATGCCGATCATCGCGGTGATCACGCCGATCGCGGGGACGAGCAGCGGGAACGCCAGCCCGGCGTCGCCGAAGGCCGCCGTGCCCAGGATCAGCGCGGCCACCAGGGTGACGGCGTACGACTCGAAGAGGTCGGCCGCCATCCCGGCACAGTCGCCGACGTTGTCGCCCACGTTGTCGGCGATGGTCGCGGCATTGCGCGGATCGTCCTCCGGAATGCCCTTCTCGACCTTGCCGACCAGGTCGGCGCCGACGTCGGCGGCCTTGGTGAAGATGCCGCCGCCGACACGCATGAACATGGCGATGAGCGCGGCCCCGAGGCCGAAGCCCTCGAGCACCTTCGGCGCGTCGGCTGTGTACACCAGCACCACACAGGAGGCGCCCAGCAGACCGAGCCCCACCGTGAACATGCCGACGACGCCGCCCGTACGGAAAGCGATCTTCATGGCTTTGTGCGAGACGAGGGTGAGATCCTTTTCCGGCTCACCCTCCGCCGGAGTCGCTTCCCGGGCCGCCGCGGCGACCCGCACGTTACTGCGTACGGCGAGCCACATGCCGATATAGCCGGTGGCTGCCGAGAACGCCGCGCCGATCAAGAAGAACACCGATCGTCCGGCGCGCTGATTCCAGTCGTCCGCGGGCAGCAGCATGAGCAGGAAGAACACGACGACGGCGAATACGCCGAGCGTGCGCAGCTGCCGGGCCAGATAGGCGTTCGCGCCTTCCTGGATGGCCGCTGCGATCTTCTTCATGCTGTCGGTGCCCTCGCCCGCCGCGAGCACCTGGCGCAACAGCACGCCGGCGACCACGAGCGCAGCCAACGCGACGGCCGCGATGACCATCACCATGACGCGGTTGTCGTCGGTCAGCACTGCGGCTGCGAAGGTTGTGGTGTGGTCTGCGGTGTGGTCCAACCGATGAGGGGTAGAAAGCCCCGCCATTCGTCCTCCTTGACGCTTGGGCTGAGCTCAAGATGTGGACGGATTGTAGGGAGCCGGACCTGATCAAAACAGGGCGCGGCAAACGGAATTCGCCTTCACATGCTCTGGAGCAAATGATCGCAGGAGACCGAGGAACCCGAAAGTCGTAATGCCCCAGACGCGTTGGACGCTTGATCAAATTCCGTCCACTGATCAAGGCCGCGGAGCAGCGATTGATCGTGAATTCCTTCACGAATTCCGGCGCCTTTTGCGAAAAACACCCGAGGGCCCTGCTCAGCAGGGCCCTCGGGTGTACGGCTGTTCGGGTTGTGTGTCAGGGGAGCGCCGCGGCCGGCGGCGGAGTGGTCGGCCACGTCATACGGATCAGGCCACCGTGCTCCCCGGTGGAAACCTCCACATCGTCGACCAGGCCGCTGATGACGGCGAGGCCCATCTCGTCCTCCTCGGCCTCCGCGTCGGGGTCGTCGGCGGCGGCTCCGGGTTCTCCGCCCCCAGGGACGGCGTGCGGCGCCTCGTCGCCGACCTCGATGGAGAACTGTTTCTCCTCTTCGATCAGCGCCACCTTCACCGGCGCCGTGATCCCACTGCTCTGGTGCAGGCCCACGGCACGGGAGCAGGCCTCGCCGACAGCGAGCCTGACCTCGTCGAGGACGGCCTCGTCCACCCCGGCCCTGCGCGCCACCGCCGCCGCCACCAGTCGGGCGGTCCTGACGTGCTCGGGCAGCGCGCTGAAGCGGAGTTCGACGGTGGCCATGCATCCCCCTCGGAGCTACGGGCGTGCTGTCAGAGGGCCGGGCCGCCGACAGCCCAGCCCCCGTCTTCAACTCTCTCTTCCGCCCCGGGCACACGGCGCCCGGGGCGGTGATCAGTCGGTGGCCGCCACCGCTTCCTCGACCGAGGTGTGGATCGGGAACACCTTGGTGAGGCCGGTGATACGGAAAATCTTGAGAATGCGCTCCTGGTTGCAGACCAGGCGCAGTGAGCCCTCATGGGCCCGCACTCGCTTCAGGCCGCCGACCAGCACGCCGAGCCCGGTGGAGTCGAGGAAGTCCACGCCCTCCATGTCGACGACGAGGTGGAAACTGCCGTCGTTCACCAGCTCGACCAGCTGCTCGCGCAGCTTGGGCGCGGTATATACGTCGATTTCGCCACCGACCCTGACGATCGTGCGATCGCCGATGGTCTCGGTCGACAGGGACAGGTCCACGGATCCTCCAGCACCTTGCTATCGAGCGGTCGTCCTCGGGACATCTCGGCAGAGCCCCCTGGACGGTTCGCCAGCCGCGATGGCATTCAATCACTTACCGGCAGGCGTGCACGACGCCTTGGACCCATTGTCCGTCACGCCGGTGACACACTCGGTGCCGATGGCCAAGAATCACCGATCCGATCGAACCCCGACGGACACCGCCTCCCGCCCCGCGCCGGGCACGGTCCTGGACCGGCTCGCCTCGGGGCCGAGCCGGGCTTCGCGCATCACTCATACGGAGCACTTGCCCCCGCGGGCGGGCCGCCATGCAGTCTGGCCCGACCGGATCCGCTCCGAGGTCATCGCGGCGGTGCAGGCCGCGGGCATCGAACACCCCTGGGCCCACCAGGCCCGGGCGGCCGAGCACGCCCTGGACGGCGACTCGGTCGTCGTCGCCACCGGCACGGCGTCGGGCAAGTCCCTGGCCTACCTCGTCCCCGTTCTCTCGACGCTCCTGGACGGCTCGGCGGCTCCGAACGGCCGCGGCGCCACGGCCCTCTATCTGGCCCCCACGAAGGCACTTGCGGCGGACCAGTGCCGAGCCGTGAAGGAACTTTCACATCCCCTGGGCCAGGCGGTACGGCCAGCCGTGTACGACGGCGACACCCCGTTCGAGGAACGCGAGTGGATCCGCCAGTACGCCACGTACGTCCTCACCAACCCCGACATGCTGCACCGCGGCATATTGCCGTCCCACCCACGCTGGGCCTCCTTCCTGAAGTCGCTGAAGTACGTCGTCATCGACGAGTGCCACACCTACCGCGGCGTCTTCGGCTCGCACGTCGCCCAGGTGCTGCGCAGGCTGCGCAGACTGTGCGCGCGCTACGGCGCGTCGCCGGTCTTCCTGCTGGCCTCCGCGACCGCCGCCGAGCCCGCCGTGGCCGCCCGCCGCCTCACCGGCCTCCCGGTGGTGGAGGTCGCCGACGACGCCTCCCCGCGCGGTGAGCTGGTGTTCGCCCTCTGGGAGCCCCCGCTCACCGAGATGCGGGGCGAGAAGGGCGCGCCGGTACGGCGCACGGCGACCGCCGAGACGGCCGACCTGCTCACCGACCTCACCGTGCAGGGCGTGCGCTCCGTCGCCTTCGTACGCTCCCGGCGCGGCGCCGAGCTGATCTCCGTGATCGCCCAGGAGCGGCTCGCGGAGATCGACCGCTCGCTGTCCCGGCGCGTGGCCGCGTACCGCGGCGGCTACCTCCCGGAGGAGCGCCGTGCCCTGGAGCGCGCCCTGCACTCCGGCGAGCTCCTCGGACTGGCCGCGACCACCGCCCTGGAACTGGGCGTCGACGTCTCGGGCCTGGACGCGGTCGTGATCGCCGGATATCCCGGCACGCGCGCGTCCCTGTGGCAGCAGGCCGGCCGGGCGGGCCGCTCGGGCCAGGGCGCCCTGGCCGTCCTGGTCGCCCGTGACGACCCACTGGACACGTTCCTGGTCCACCATCCGGAGGCCCTGTTCGACCAACCGGTGGAATCCACGGTCCTCGACCCCGACAACCCCTACGTCCTCGCACCCCATCTGTGCGCCGCCGCCGAGGAGCTCCCCCTGGTCGAGGACGACCTGGAGCTGTTCGGCCCCGCATGCGCAGAGCTGCTCCCGCAGCTGGAGGCCGCGAAGCTGCTGCGCCGCCGGACGAAGGCCTGGCACTGGACCCGCCGGGAGCGGGCGGCCGACCTGGCCGACATCCGCGGCGAGGGCGGCCGACCCGTCCAGATCGTCGAGGCCGGCACCGGCCGGCTGCTGGGCACGGTGGACGCCGCCGCCGCGCACACGACCGTGCACGAGGGCGCCGTCCACCTCCACCAGGGCCGTACGTATCTGGTCCGCTTCCTCGACCTGGACGACTCGGTCGCCCTGGTCGAGGAGGCCGACCCGCCGTACTCGACGGTCGCCCGCGACACGACGTCGATCTCCGTGCTGGAGACGGACCTCGAGATCCCCTGGGGCGAGGGCCGCCTGTGCTACGGCTCCGTCGAGGTCACCAACCAGGTCGTCTCCTTTCTCCGCCGCCGCCTCATCACCGGCGAGGTCCTGGGCGAGACCAAACTCGACCTCCCTCCTCGTACGCTCCGCACGCGCGCGGTGTGGTGGACGGTCACCGAGGACCAGCTGGACGAGGCCCGCATCAGCCCGGAGATCCTCGGTGGCGCGCTGCACGCCGCCGAGCATGCGTCCATCGGCATGCTGCCGCTGTTCGCGACCTGCGACCGCTGGGACATCGGCGGCGTGTCCGTCCCGCTGCACCCGGACACGCTCCTGCCGACGGTCTTCGTGTACGACGGCCATCCCGGCGGCGCGGGCTTCGCGGAGCGCGCCTTCCACACCGCCCGCGCCTGGCTCACCGCCACCCGCCAGGCCATCGCCTCCTGCGAGTGCGACGCCGGCTGCCCGTCCTGCATCCAGTCCCCCAAGTGCGGCAACGGCAACGATCCGCTGCACAAACGGGGAGCAGTGCGGTTGCTCACGGTGCTGTTGCGGGGGGCGCCTTGGGAGAAGGCGGGGGAGCCGGAAGGTCCGTCGGCGGGACCGGCCCCGCAGGACCCGCCCGCGCCCTGACCTCCGCCGCGAACGGCCCCCGCCCGGCCGCCGCCGTCACGTCCGAGACCTCACCCACGAGCACGCACCGCACCAGCCGCGTGCCCTGCGCCCGCGCCACCCGGTCCGCCCGGGCGCAGGCCGCCGTGCCGCCCTGCGCCCAGTGGTCCGCTGCGGCAAGGGCCGCGAGGTCAGCGCCGCCGGCCGCGCGATGCCGGGTCACGACGGCCTGCCCCAGAGCGAGTACGACGCCGAACACCACACACAGGACGGCGATCGCACCGACGCTCCAGACGGTGGCGGACCCGCGGTCCGATTCACCGCCCCTCATCCGCCCACCTCCGCCGTCTCCTCGGCGGCCGCGACGGCCTCCTCCCGTACCTCGTAGGACAGACCGCCCAGCGCCGGCGCCTCGGCCACCACGACGACCCGGACCTGATCGCCCTCCCGGCTGAGCGTGACCTTCGCCCCGGGCGGGGCAGCCTCGCGGGCCACTTCGACGACCGCGTCGTGCGGGTCCTGCCGGGCCGCCGCACGGGCGCCCGTCCGTGCCGCGTCCACGCACTGGATCTGCGCGGCCACGACGAGCAGCCCCCACACCAGTCCCATCGCAAACATCACCAGCACGGGCAGCACCACGGCCGCTTCCGCCGTCACGAACCCCTGGTCCGCACGCCGCGCACGCCGCTCACATCCGCGCATCGAGGGCATCCTTCACGATCTTCTGCAGCTCCGCGCTGACCTGCCCGCTCGTCACCACCTTGTAGAGAAGCACCGCGAAGGCCACCGCCGCGACAATTCCCACCGCGTACTCGGAGGTGACCATTCCGGCCTCCTTCCGCCCGCCGCGCATCCCGCACCCCAGTGCGCGCACACGCGCCCGTACTGCCTTGTTCATCTCAACCCCCGTGAGGTTCCTTGTCGTTGATCGCTTGCCGACCATTGGTTGATCATTGGTTGAGCGCTCAGCGCTCACTGCTGTGGTCAATTGCCGTCCGCCGTACGTCCACACCCGCGCCGCCCCTCAACCACCACCCCCTCCCAGCACCCCGCCCGCCAGCCCGATCACCACGGGCAGCACGCCGACCGCGATGAACGAGGGCAGGAAGCACAACCCGACGGGCGCGGTGACCATGACGGCCGCCCGCCGGGCCCGAGCCGTCGCGGTGCGGGACCATTCGGCGCGGGCGTCCGCGGCGATCTTCGCGACGGGTCCGGCCGCGGGGAGCCCGGAGACGCCGGCCCGTTCCAGCAGCCGTGCCAGGGCGGCGGCGCCCGGTGTCGCAGCCAACCTCCGCCAGGCTTCGGCCGGTTCGCCACCGAGCCGTACCTCCGCAGCACCCCGGGCGAGCGCCTCCCCGACCGGGCCGCCCAGGGCCTCGCCGACGGCCTGTGCGGCGATCGCCGGACCGGCGCCGGCCGCGATGCAGGCCGCCAGCAGATCGGCGGCGAGCGGGAGTTGCCGGGTGGCCGTATGAGCGTCGGACTCCTCGCCCCGGTCCGGCACTGCTCGCCGGTGACGCCACCGCCACCACCCGACCGCACCGACGAGTCCCACGAGGACACCCGCGGCCCCACCGACCAGGACCCATCCGGCGCCCACCGCACCGACCGTCGGCCACCACCGCCGCACCACGCCCGCCACCTCGAATCGCGGGCCGGCGACCGTGGTGTCCAGGGCCAGCAGTCCGGCCAGCCGCCGCCGTACCCGGCGTTCCCGCCGCGCGACCTCCATCCGCCGCAGCAACCACGCCAGGACCAGCGCGACCCCCAGTGCCACCCCCAGCCTGTGGACAACGTCCGCGCTCATGCCGACTCGGCTCCCTTCACGATCCGCAGCGCCCACCACAACCCCACGCCCTCCAGCACCCCGCCGATCAGCAGGCAGCCCAGCCCGGCGCCGGTGTGCAACAGGACGTGCAGCGGGTCCGCGCCCAACGCAGCGCCGAGGAGCAGGCCGAGGGCGGGCAACGCGGCGAGCATCACCGCCGTGGCGCGGGAACCGGCCAACTGGGCACGCAACTCGACACGTTGGTCCCGTTCGGCGCGCAGCGCCGCTTCGAGCCGGTCGAGCCCGGCCGCGAGGCCCGCGCCCCGGTCCACGGCGACCCGCCAGCACGCCGCGAGGCCCAGCAGCCCGTCGGCCCCCGGCTGCCGTGCCGCGGCCGCCAGTGCCCCCGGCACGTCCCCGCCGAACCGCGCCGCCGCCAGCACGGCCGCCTGCGCGTCTCCGAGCCCTCCGGAGTCACGCGCGGCCCTCAGCAACGCCTGTCCCGGCTGCCGTCCGGCCCGCACCTCGCCGGCGAGCGTCCCGCACAGGACGATCACCTCGTCCGCCCGGAGCTCCCGTGTCCGTCGCGCCTCCCCGGCCAGCCGTGCCCGGCGCAGCAGTGGCACTCCGGCCGCCCCCGCGACGACCGGCAGCACCGACGACCCCAGTACCGCGAGCAACGCCCCGACGACCACCGCCCACCACTCGGCCCGCAGCCGCCCCCGCACCCGCCGCAGCTCGCCGGCCAGCCGCCGCCACCCGGGAGGCCCACTGCCCACCACCCCGCCGCCGGCAAGCAGCAGTTGCGCCCGCCGCGCTCCGGAATACCGGCCACCCATCAGCCATACCGCCGCCCCGGCACACACGACGGCCGCACTCAACGCCGTCTCACCCATACCGCTCACCGCCCCTCTCGTTCCTGCTGCGAAACAGCTCCCGCTCATTCCCACCGCCAAGCAGCCCCCGCTCATCCCTGCTGCCGAGCAGCCCCCGCTGGCCCCTGCCGTAGAGCACCCCCTCCTCATCCCTGCCGCAGGCCGACTCCCGCTCGTCCCCGCCGGAAAGCAGCTCCGCCTCACCCACCCCGCCGGAAAGCACCCCCGCCCCGCCGAGCAACGCCCACAACCGCTCCCAGCCCCGCTCGCGGACAAACGCCTCCGCGCCCCACCGCAGCGCCGGTACCGTCCTGACCAGCCCCGAAAGGTCCCGCTCCAGTACATGGACCTCGGCGATCCGCCGCCGCCCGGTCCTGTCGCGGACGAGGTGCAGTACGACCGACAGGGCAGCCGCCAACTGGCTGTGCAGCGCGGCCCGGTCGAGCCCGGCCGCCGTGCCGAGCGCTTCCAGGCGGGCCGGTACGTCGGCCGCCGCGTTGGCGTGGACGGTCCCGCAGCCACCCTCGTGTCCGGTGTTCAACGCGGCCAGCAGATGCACCACTTCGGGTCCACGCACCTCTCCCACGACCAGCCGGTCCGGCCGCATCCGCAACGCCTGCCGCACCAGGTCCTGGAGCGTGACGAGCCCGGCGCCCTCCTGGTTGGCGGATCTGCTCTCCAGGCGTACGACATGCGGGTGGTCCGGCCGCAACTCGGCCGAGTCCTCGGCGAGCACGATCCGCTCACCCGGCCCGACCAGCCCCAGCAGCGCGCTCAGCAGCGTCGTCTTGCCGCTGCCTGTACCGCCGCTGATCAGGAAGGACAGCCGCGCCCGGAGCAGTGCCCGCAGCACGCGGTCCCCGCCCGGCGGCACCGTGCCCGCCGCCACGAGCTCGTCGAGCGTGAACGCGCGCGGGCGCACGACGCGCAGGGACAGGCACGTACAGCCCACGGCGACCGGCGGCAGAACCGCATGCAGTCGTGTGCCGTCCGGCAGCCGGGCGTCGGCCCACGGCCTGGCGTCGTCCAGGCGCCGCCCGGCCACCGCGGCCAAGCGCTGCGCGAGCCGTCGTACCGCCGCTGCATCCGGGAAGGAGACGGACGTCAGCTCCAGACCGCCACCCCGGTCCACCCAGACCCGGTCGGGAGCGGACACCAGTACGTCGGTCACGGACGGATCGGCGAGCAGCGGCTCCAACGGCCCGCTGCCGATCAGTTCGCACCGCAACTGCTCGGCGGCCCCCAGAACTTCGGCGTCTCCGAGCACCCGCCCCTGCTCGCGCAGCGCCTGCGCCACGCGCGCGGGGGTGGGTTCGGCGCCGCTCTCGGCCAGCCACTGCCGCACGCCGTCCAGCAGTGGCCCGGTGACGGTGTTCATGCGGCACCCGCCTCGACCAGCGCCCGCTCCCAGAACCCCGTGCAGAAGCGCGCCAGCGGACCGCGGGCCGCGCCGGGCGGCGCCTTGCCCTCGCGGGCGCGCAGCAGCCCCATCTCGACGGGCACCTCGCCGGCCAGCGGCAGTCCGAGCAGCCGGGCCACCTCGCGGTCGTCCAGCCCGGGCGCGTACGGCCCCCGTACCGCCACCCGCAGATCCCGCAGCACCATGCCGGCCGCGGACGCCACCCGCCCGGCCGCCGCGACCGCGCGGAGCTCGGCCGGGACCACGAGGAGCCCGATGTCGACCTGGGCGAGGGCCTCGGCGACCGAGTCGTCGATGCGGCGCGGCAGATCGACCACGACGGTGCCGCCCCGGCGCCGGGCCGCGGCGAGCACCGCCCGTACGGCCTGCGGCGGGATGGCGACGCAGTCGCCGCGGTCCCAGCTCAGCACCCGCAGCGAGTGCAGTCGGGGCAGTGACTCCTCCAGGGCGCCGCTGCCCACCCGCCCGCGCGAGGCGGCGAAGGCGGGCCAGCGCAGTCCCTCGGCGGTCTCGCCGCCGAGGAGCACGTCGAGTCCGCCGCCGAGCGGATCGGCGTCCACCAGGAGGGTGCGCAGTCCCTCGCGCGCGGAGGTGACGGCGAGTGCGCAGGCCAACGTGGACGCTCCGGCGCCGCCGCGGCCGCCGATGACGCCGACGGTGAGCGCGGGCCAGCCGACGCCCTCGGCGACGTCGGCGATGCGGTCGACCAGCCACTGCTCGCCGTCGGGCAGCATCAGGACGTGGTCGGCACCGATCCGGACGGCCCGCTTCCACACGCCGGGGTCGTCCTGATCACGGCCGACCAGCACCACTCCGTGTCTGCGCGCGGCCCCTCGCACCCGCCGCGCGGCATCGTCCCCCACGAGAACGAGTGGCGCAGCCTCCCAGCCGCCGCCCCGCTCCGGCACACAGTGGTGGACCTCGGGTGTGGCTCCGGCCGCCGCGCACAGGCGCAGCAGGTCGTCGAGGAGTTCGGCGTCCTCGGTGATGATCAGCGGTCGGCTCTGCCGCCCTCCGGCGGCCGACGGCGGATCGTGTGTGAAGGTTCCGGTCACGGTTTCCTCCCCCTTCGCTGCTTGTCTGCTTCGTTCGCGCAGCCCCTGCGGCCCCGCGATTCCCGAACGTGTGAAGAACTGGTCGGCGGCCTCCATATGAACAGCCGACAGAAACCGGCCATACGCGTCCGGCAAACGGAACCGGTCAGGAACTCGCCGCGAGCGGCTGCGCAGGAATCACGGTGCAGCGATCCCGGAAATCGTGTGGATCTTGGTCGATAACTGTGGACAACTCGATGGTTGTGAATATCGCCGTCACCCATACCGGTGAGCCCTGCACCATCTCCTGTGCGACTTCCGGAGAGCAGTCCGATGACTACTGACAGTGACGGATCATGGGCATGCAAAAGAGGCGGCCGCAGCCGCCTCGAGGCCGCACCGCGGCCACAGGGAGAACGAGAAAACCCACCCGGACATGCGACGACCCCCGCCGGGGGGGAGAGCGGGGGTCGTCCCCACGGCCGACTCGGGGGGGGAGGAGTCGGACCGGGTTAGCACGGTCGCGAACGATCCGTGACTTCCATGGTGTACCCGAGAGCCCTCTCAGGCAAACCCACGCGCCCCACCTTACGCCGAATGGGCTGCCCCTATGCTCTGGGTCGTGGAAAACCACTCCTTGCCCCGCACAGCGGCCTTCTTTGATCTGGACAAGACGGTCATTGCGAAGTCGAGCACGCTCACCTTCAGCAAGTCGTTCTACCAAGGCGGACTGATCAACCGCCGGGGTGTCCTGCGATCCGCATATGCCCAGTTCGTGTTCCTCGCGGGCGGCGCCGACCATGACCAGATCGAGCGTATGCGCGCATACCTGTCCGCGCTGTGCCGCGGCTGGAACGTCCAGCAGGTCAGGGAGATCGTCGCCGAGACGCTGCACGACATCATCGACCCGATCATCTACGACGAGGCCGCCTCCCTCATCGAGGAGCACCACACCGCCGGACGCGATGTGGTGATCGTGTCCACGTCGGGTTCCGAAGTGGTCGAGCCGATCGGCGAACTGCTCGGCGCCGACCGCGTGGTCGCCACGCGCATGGTCGTGGGCGACGACGGGTGTTACACGGGCGAGATCGAGTACTACGCCTACGGCCCGACGAAGGCGGAGGCCGTCAGGGAGCTGGCCGCGTCCGAGGGGTACGACCTGTCGCGCTGCTACGCCTACAGCGATTCGGCGACCGACCTGCCGATGCTGGAGTCCGTCGGCCGTCCGCACGCCGTGAACCCGGACCGCGCACTGCGCCGTGAGGCACTCGCGCGCGGGTGGCCGATTCTCGACTTCCACCGCCCGGTCCGGCTCAAGCAGCGGCTGCCCACCCTCTCCGTACCGCCGCGTCCGGCGCTCGTCGCGGCCGCCGCCATAGGGGCCGCCGCGGCCACCGCCGGCCTTGTCTGGTACGCGAACCGGCGCCGGGCGGCGGCCGTCTGAGCTGGCCACACCCACGTCGGGAAAACCGGCGCCCGTTTAATACGGCTTTAGGGCTAAAAGTAAAGAAGCACAGCCACCACTTCCACTCACTCCGGACCTGGAGTACAAAGGACTTAACGGCCCGCGAGACCAAGGCCATCCGAAGGGATCAACCTAAATTCGCACACTGGCCCCACGGACCGAGCATGAACACCGGGCACCCACGCGACGTCGACCCGTCGATTACGGGCCAGCCGCACCAGGTGACGGGCAAAGTTCCCGACCTGATGGGCGACATATCGAGGACGCTTGGTAACCCGGTGCTCATGCCAGCGGCGGTACGAGAACTCGTACCGCCGCAACCCTTTTCGGACGGTTACGCCGCCCCGCGCTGGAGTGCCTCGCACACCGCCGTCGACTCGCGCACACCCAGCTCGACCGCCCTGCCACAGTGGGCGATCCACGCCGCCATGCCCTCCGCAGTGCCGGAGAGGTAGCCGTCGAACGCCTCCTGATAGGCCGTACGGCCCAGCTCGGCGTGCCCCACCTCGGCCGGGCAGACGGACTTCGGGTCGAGGCCGCTGCCCACCAGGACGATCCGCTCGGCCGCGCGCGCGACCAGACCGTTGTGCGAGACGAAGGGGCGCAGCGCGAGCAGCTCACCGTGCACGACGGCCGCCGTGACCAGGGCGGGAGCCGAACTGCCCGCGATGATCAGCTCGGCCAGGCCTTCCAGGCGCCCCGACACCTCGGCCGCATCCGGCAGCGGCTGCTCGATCAGCGGCTCGTCGACGGGCTCGCCCGGCCGGCGGGGCCGCCCCACCTGCTCGGCCTTGTCCGCGGCGGCCACCAGGTGCAGCCGGGCCAGCACACGCAGGGGCGACTGCCGCCAGATGGACAGCAGTTGACCGGCCTCGGCGGTCAACCGGAGCGCCGCACCCACGACCCGCGCCTCGTCGTCCCCGCTGAAGTCGGTGCGCCGACGCACCTCCTCCAGGGCCCAGTCCGCGCCGGACAGCGCCGCGGAACCGCGAGCGCCACGCAGCGCCGCCTCAGAGGTGATCTCGTTGCTCCGCCGGCGCATGATCCGGTGCCCGTAGACCCGGTCCACGGCCTTGCGCACGGACTCCACCGACTCGGCCACACCGGGCAGCGCACCCAGGGCCGCGAACGGATCGGCGGTCCCACCTGTCGTACTCATGAGTACGACCCTAGCCACCCCGGGCGCACACCCCACGATGGAGTGGTCTTCTTCACCTGCACCTGCCACGCACCGCCAGTACGCCACTACCCTTGGTGAACATGAAAATTGCTTTCGTCGGGAAGGGCGGCAGCGGCAAGACCACCCTGTCCTCCCTGTTCATCCGCCATCTGGCGGCCTCGGGCGCCCCGGTCATCGCGATCGACGCCGACATCAACCAGCACCTCGGGACCGCGCTCGGCCTGGAGGAGGCGGAGGCCGCCCGACTGCCCGCGATGGGCGACCGGCTCGCCCTGATCAAGGACTACCTGCGCGGTTCCAACCCGCGCATCGGCTCGGCCGATTCGATGATCAAGACCACGCCGCCGGGCGAGGGCTCGCGGCTGCTCCGGGTGCGCGAGGACAATCCGGTCTACGACGCCTGCGCCCGGCCGGTGGAACTCGACGGCGGGGCCGTCCGTTTGATGGTCACCGGCCCCTTCACGGACGCCGACCTGGGGGTCGCCTGCTACCACTCCAAGACCGGAGCGGTGGAGCTGTGCCTGAACCACCTGGTGGACGGCCGCGACGAGTACGTCGTGGTCGACATGACCGCAGGCTCGGACTCCTTCGCCTCCGGCCTGTTCACCCGCTTCGACATCACGTTCCTCGTCGCCGAGCCGACCCGGAAGGGGGTCTCCGTCTATCGCCAGTACAAGGAGTACGCCCGCGACTTCGGCGTTGCGCTGAAGGTCGTCGGCAACAAGGTTCAGCGCCAGGACGACCTCGACTTCCTCCGCGCCGAAGTCGGGGACGACCTGCTCGAGACCGTCGGTCACTCGGACTGGGTGCGCGCCATGGAGAAGGGCCGGCCGCCCCGGTTCGAGCACCTGGAGGACGTCAACCAGCGCGCCCTGCGCACGTTGCGTACGGCCGCCGACGCGACGTACGAACTGCGCGACTGGGAGCGCTACACCCACCAGATGGTGCACTTCCACCTGAAGAACGCCCAGTCCTGGGGCAATGAGCGCCTCGGGGTCGACCTGGCGGCGCAGGTCGACCCCGGGTTCGTGCTCAGTGAGAGTGTCGCCACCCCTGCGTGACGACTCCTACTGTCTGTCCGCAGGCGCCCCGGGGACTCCCTTCGGGGCCGGGGCGGGGCGCACGGACAGGAAGGACGCCCAGCCGTGCTTCGGGGCCTGACCGACCTTCAGCGTGCGCAGTTTCGCGAGGGTCTTCGGGTCCTGGGCGTCCAGCCAGTCCGCGAGCTGCCGGAAGGAGACACAGCGCACCTCGGGTTTGGTACACACCTGCTCGATGACCTCCTCGACGGCGCGCATGTAGGCGCCACCGTTCCAGGACTCGAAGTGGTTGCCGATGATCAGCGGTGCGCGGTTGCCGTTGTATGCCCGCTGGAAGCCCTGGAGCAGGCCGTCGCGCATCTGGTCGCCCCAGAACTCGTACTTGTCGGGGTCGCCCTGGGTGGTGGTGCCCGACTGGTTGACCATGAAGTTGTAGTCCATGGTCAGCTGTTCGTAGGTGTGTCCGGGGAATGGCACGAGCTGCATCGACAGGTCCCACAGGCCCTCCTTCTTGCCGGGCCAGACCTGGTTGTTGACGCCGCTGGTGTCGTAACGGAAGCCCAGCGCGCGGGCGGCCTTCATGAAGTTCTTCTGGCCTTCCAGGCAGGGAGTGCGCGCTCCGATCAGCTCCTTGTCGTAGTCGAAGGGCAGGGGGGAGGCGTCCTTCATGCCGGCGTTGGTCTTCCAGGACTTCACGAACTTCTTCGCCTGGGCGATCTCCTCCTTCCACTCCTCCACCGACCACTCACCGACGCCACCGCTGCCGCAGAAGTGACCGTTGAAGTGGGTGCCGATCTCATTGCCCTCCAACCACGCCAGCCGCAGTTGCTTCACGGTGTCGGCGATGCCCTGGCGGTCGTTGAAGCCGATGTCGGAGCGGCCGGGCGAGTGCTGCGGTGGGCGGTAGAGGTCCTTCTTGTCCTCGGGCAGCAGGTACACGCCGCTGAGGAAGTACGTCATCGTGGCGTTGTTCTCCCTGGCGACCCTGCGGAAGTGGGAGAACAGGTGCTGGCTGTCCTCGCCGGCGCCGTCCCAGGAGAACACCACGAACTGCGGTGGTTTCGCACCGGGCTTCAGCCGCTCGGGCCGGGGCAGATGCGGCTGCGCCCCGGTGAACGCGGTGGAGCCGTCACCGATCAGGCGGACCGGGCTCCTGGGTACCCCGGCGCCCTGCTGCGGGCCGGGGGCCCCCTCCTCCGAACTGTCGGAGCCGGTCGTGCAACCGGCGAGTGATGCGGCACAGGCCGCGGCGGCCACGGCGACCGCGGCGATCCTCTGGGTGGCGGCCATGTTCCGCCCACCTTCCTTCTCCAGTCGACGAGTTGGCAGCGCGGCCAAGGTCGCATGAGAAGGAGAAGGAATTAGTACGACAAGCCGATCAAAAGCCCATTTCACTCACTGAGGCGATGGTTTAACCCATTTGCCGGGAAAATCCATGCCTGACCTTTACCCTGCATTACGATTCATTTACTGAGAGTTGCCACATCCCGCCGCTGCACGCCGTGACCCACGGCCGCGCCCCAACCCCGCCGCCGGGCGGGACCACCTGTTCCGCGACCGCGCTGCCCCGGAGGAGACGGGAAACATGTCAGCCTGCGTCCCCACTCGCGCCACCGACCCCCACGGCCCCGAACACACTCGCCCACCGCACAGCCCGCCACCGCCCCGGCACCGCCGCTTCCCCGTCGCCGGCGCCGACGTGTCGGCCTCCATCGCCGTCTTCCTGATCGCCCTGCCGCTGTCCCTCGGCATCGCCCTCGCCACCGGCGCGCCCCTGCAGGCCGGCCTCGTCGCCGCCGCCGTGGGCGGACTCGTCGTCGGCCGGCTCGGCGGCGCCCCGCTCCAGGTGAGCGGCCCCGCAGCCGGCCTGACGGTGGTCACCGCCGACCTCATCCAGCGCTACGGCTGGCGCACCACCTGCGCCATCACCGTCCTCGCCGGCCTCACCCAACTCGGCCTGGGCTTCCTGCGCGTGGCGCGCACCGCGCTCGTCGTCAGCCCCGCCATCGTGCACGGCATGCTCGCGGGTATCGGCGTCACCATCGCCGTGGCCCAGCTGCACATCGTCCTCGGCGGCGCCCCGCACAGCTCCGTCGTCGACAACGTGCGCGAACTTCCCGCCCAGCTGGCCGACCTGCATCCGACTGCTCTGTCCATGAGTGTCCTGACCCTGGCCGTCCTGCTCGTCTGGCCGCGGATTCCCGGGCGAGTGGGGCGAGTCGTACGGCTGGCCCCGGCGGCGCTGGCCGCGGTGGCGGCGGCCACCGCTGTTGCCGCACTCGGCGGGCTGCGACTGCCCCGGGTCGACCTGCCGTCGTGGAGCAGCCATGCCCTGGCCGGGATGCCGGAAGGACCCGTGGCGGGACTCATCGCCGCCGTACTGACCATCACGCTGGTCGGCGGCGTCGAGTCGCTGCTGTCCGCCGTGGCCGTGGACAGGCTGGCCGCCTCCCGTCCCGGGGGGCCGCCCGTGCCGCGCGCCGACCTCGACCGCGAGCTGCGCGGCCAGGGCGCCGCCAACATGGTCTCGGGAGCGCTCGGCGGACTGCCCGTCACCGGGGTCGCGGTGCGCAGCGCGGCGAATGTGCGAGCCGGTGCCGTCAGCCGGAACTCCACGATGCTGCACGGCGTTCTCGTAGTAGTCGCCGCGCTGCTGATGGTCCCGATCCTGGAGCTCATCCCGCTCGCCTCGCTCGCCGCCCTGGTGATGGCCGTCGGCATCCAGATGGTGTCCCTGCACCACATCCGCACGGTGACCCGCCACCGAGAGGTGCTGGTGTACGCCGTCACCACCGCCGGCGTGGTGCTCCTCGGCGTCCTGGAGGGTGTGGCGCTGGGGATCGCCGTGGCCGTCGGTGTCGCCCTGCACCGCCTCACCCGCACACGTATCACGCACTACGAGAGGGAAGGAGTCCATCACGTCCATGTACGAGGGCAGTTGACGTTCCTCGCGGTGCCAAGGCTGAGCCGGGCCCTGCACCTCGTGCCCCACGGGGCGGACGTGGTCGTCGAGTTGGACGGCTCGTTCATGGACCACGCGACGTACGAGACCCTGCACGACTGGCAGAAGACGCACACCGCGCGGGGCGGTTCCGTCGAACTGACGGGCCGCCGTGCCGGGGTCCGGATCGCCGAGCCCACCGGTGCCTCCGGCCGCCACGGAGGTTCCTGGACCGCCGAGCCGGCCGACTCGGGCGGCTGCCGATGCCGGCCCTGGACGCCCTGGCGCAACCACCAGTGCGAGCGGGACCGCCCGCAGACCGCGCAGCCGGCCGGTGAGCACCCGGGCGGAACCGACGGCCCCGAGACCGTCGGGGTTGGTTCCGGCACGTGCGGTGAGGGAGTCCACGTCAGCGTCATGCCCGACCGGGAGGGGCTGCCCGGGCCGGGCGACACCGGCGGTCACGAGCCGAGCAGTCACCAACTGGTACGCGGAATCAGCGCGTTCCAGCGCAACACCGCTCCCCTGGTACGGGGCGAGCTGGCCCGACTGGCCCGAGAGGGGCAACGACCGTCCCAGCTCTTCCTCACCTGCGCCGACTCACGCCTGGTCACCTCGATGATCACCTCCAGTGGTCCCGGGGACCTGTTCGTGGTGCGCAATGTGGGCAACCTTGTGCCGCTGCCCGGCGAGGAGAGCGGAGACGACTCGGTGGCGGCGGCGATCGAGTACGCGGTGGACGTGCTGAAGGTGCGGTCCATCACGGTGTGCGGGCACTCCGGGTGCGGGGCCATGCAGGCACTGCTCAACTCCGAGCCGGACGGCGCGCGGACGCCCCTCAGGCGGTGGCTGCGGCACGGGCTGCCCAGCCTGGAGCGCATGGCCGACGCCGGGCGGCCCTGGGCCCGGCTGGCCGGGCGCGCGCCCGCCGACGCGGTCGAGCAGCTTTGCCTGACCAACGTCGTGCAGCAACTGGAGCACCTGCGCGCCCACGAGTCGGTGTCCCGCGCGCTGCGCGAGGGCGCGCTGGAGCTGCACGGGATGTACTTCCACGTGGGGGAGGCGCAGGCATATCTGCTCGTCGATGCGGAGGAGGAGAAGGTGTTCGACACCGTGCGGCCGATGGACCTGACCGCATGACGCGTGGCCCGGTGCGGCCCGGAGGTGTGAGGGGCGTTACAGGACTGAACCGGGTCCGCGCGCGGCCCGTGGGAAGGGATGACCGGCGTCGGAAGCGGTTCGAGGCCGGCCCGGTCACCCCATGGGCACGACCTTCGACAGGTCTAAACCAATATTCAGTCGACCCTTGTCATCGGACCACCAGGTCTGATGAGCTGTGGCCTGGGACACAACGGACACCCTTCGAGAGGGAGATGTCGTGAGCAACGAGAGCCTGGCCAACCTGCTTCGTGAGGAGCGTAGGTTCGCACCCCCCGCCGACCTGGCCGCCGACGCCAACGTCACGGCGGAGGCGTATGAACGGGCCAAGGCTGACAGGCTCGGCTTCTGGGCCGAGCAGGCCCGTCGGCTGACCTGGGCCAAGGAGCCGAGCGAGACACTGGACTGGTCGAACCCGCCGTTCGCCAAGTGGTTCAAGGACGGCGAGCTCAACGTCGCGTACAACTGCGTCGACCGGCATGTCGAGGCCGGGCAGGGCGACCGGGTCGCCATCCACTTCGAGGGCGAGCCCGGCGACAGTCGCGCCATCACCTATGCCGAGCTCAAGGACGAGGTATCCAAGGCGGCCAACGCCCTGCTGGAGCTGGGAGTTCAGAAGGGCGACCGGGTCGCGGTCTATATGCCGATGATCCCGGAGACGGCGGTCGCGATGCTGGCCTGCGCCCGGATCGGCGCCGCGCACTCCGTCGTCTTCGGCGGGTTCTCGGCGGACGCCCTCGCCACCCGTATCCAGGACGCGGACGCCAAGGTCGTCATCACCTCCGACGGCGGCTACCGGCGGGGCAAGCCGTCCGCGCTCAAGCCGGCCGTCGACGACGCGATCGCGCGTGTGGACAACGTCGAGCATGTGCTCGTGGTGCGCCGCACCGGTCAGGAGGTCGCCTGGAACGACGAGCGGGACGTGTGGTGGCACGAGCTCGTCGAGCGGCAGTCCGCCGAGCACACCCCGGAGGCGTTCGAGGCCGAGCACCCGCTGTTCATCCTCTACACATCCGGTACGACGGGTAAGCCGAAGGGCATCCTGCACACCTCCGGCGGCTACCTCACCCAGGTGGCGTACACCCACCACGCCGTCTTCGATCTCAAGCCGGCCACCGACGTGTACTGGTGCACCGCCGACGTCGGCTGGGTGACCGGGCACTCGTACATCGTGTACGGGCCGCTCGCCAACGGGGCGACACAGGTGATGTACGAGGGCACGCCGGACACCCCGCACCAGGGCCGGTTCTGGGAGATCGTGCAGAAGTACGGGGTGACGATCCTGTACACGGCGCCGACCGCGATCCGTACGTTCATGAAGTGGGGCGACGACATCCCCGCGAAGTTCGACCTGTCCTCCCTGCGTGTCCTCGGCTCCGTCGGTGAGCCGATCAACCCCGAGGCGTGGATCTGGTACCGCAAGCACATCGGCTCCGACCGCACGCCGATCGTGGACACCTGGTGGCAGACCGAGACCGGCGCGATGATGATCTCGCCGCTGCCGGGCGTCACCGAGACCAAGCCGGGTTCCGCGCAGCGTCCGCTGCCCGGCATCTCCGCGACCGTCGTGGACGACGAGGCGAACGAGGTCCCCAACGGCGGCGGTGGCTACCTGGTCCTCACCGAGCCGTGGCCGTCCATGCTGCGCACCATCTGGGGCGACGACCAGCGGTTCCTCGACACGTACTGGTCGCGGTTCGAGGGCAAGTACTTCGCCGGTGACGGGGCGAAGAAGGACGACGACGGCGACATCTGGCTGCTGGGCCGGGTGGACGACGTGATGCTGGTGTCCGGCCACAACATCTCCACGACCGAGGTGGAGTCGGCGCTCGTGTCGCACCCGTCGGTCGCCGAGGCGGCCGTGGTGGGCGCCGCCGACGAGACGACCGGGCAGGCGATCGTCGCCTTCGTGATCCTGCGGGGTACGGCGGCGGAGACCGAGGACCTGGTGGCCGAGCTGCGCAACCACGTGGGCGCCACCCTCGGCCCGATCGCCAAGCCGAAGCGGATCCTGCCCGTGGCGGAGCTGCCGAAGACCCGCTCCGGCAAGATCATGCGCCGGCTGCTGCGGGACGTCGCGGAGAACCGCCAGCTCGGCGATGTCACGACACTGACCGACTCCACGGTCATGGATCTCATCCAGGCGAAGCTCCCGGCGGCGCCCAGCGAGGACTGAGAACCGTCGAGGGCTGAGGGCGACCCAGCAGGGCACCCGGCGACAGACGCCTGACAGGCGCGCCGGGTGCCCTTTTTGCACCTACCGTGAAGTTCACCGGACCGGTCCGCCGCATCTTAGGTAAGCTAAGAAAAGCGTCAACAACGCAACAGTGATCTCAGGTGCGCCGGGAAGTCTGGTCGGCATGTGTTCCGTGCTGCCCACCGACCGGAGGTCTCGCCGTGACCGCGCCCACCACCCCCCGCAAGGTACTCGGACGCCTGTCGCTGCCCGAGCGGACCTTCGTCGTGGACGCGCTGCGCACCGAGACCGTCGGCGGTGTGCTGCTGCTCCTCGCCGCCGTCACCTCGCTGCTCTGGGCGAACATACCCGCGCTGCACGGCAGTTACGAGACCGTCAGCCACTTCCACCTGGGCCCCGCGGCCCTCGGCCTCGACCTCTCGATCGAGCACTGGGCCGCCGACGGCCTCCTGGCGATCTTCTTCTTCGTCGCCGGTATCGAGCTCAAGCGTGAGCTGGTCGCCGGCGATCTGCGCGACCCCAAGGCGGCCGTCCTGCCCGTGGTCGCCGCACTGTGCGGCATGGCCGTACCGGCGCTCGTCTACACGCTCACCAACGTCCTCGGCGGCGGCTCCCTCGACGGCTGGGCCGTGCCCACCGCCACGGACATCGCCTTCGCACTCGCCGTGCTCGCCGTCATCGGCACGTCCCTGCCGAGCGCGCTGCGCGCCTTCCTGCTCACCCTCGCCGTCGTCGACGACCTCTTCGCGATCCTCATCATCGCGGTCTTCTTCACCGAGACGATCAACTTCGCGGCGCTCGGCGGCGCGGTCGTCGGCCTCAGCGTCTTCTGGCTGCTGCTGCGCAAGGGAGTACGCGGCTGGTACGTGTACGTCCCGCTCGCCCTGGTGATCTGGGCGCTGATGTACAACAGCGGCATCCACGCCACCATCGCCGGCGTCGCCATGGGCCTGATGCTGCGCTGCACCACCCACAAGGGTGAGGACCACTCCCCCGGCGAGCACATCGAGCACCTGGTGCGCCCCCTGTCCGCGGGCCTGGCCGTACCGCTGTTCGCCCTGTTCAGCGCAGGCGTCTCGCTCTCCGGCGACTCCATGAAGGACGTGTTCACCAAGCCGGAGACCCTGGGTGTCGTCCTCGGTCTGGTCGTCGGCAAGACGATCGGCATCTTCGGCGGTACCTGGCTCACCGCCCGCTTCACCCGCGCCACCCTCAGCGACGACCTCCAATGGGCCGACGTCTTCGCCGTCGCGTCGCTCGCCGGCATCGGCTTCACCGTCTCGCTGCTCATCGGCGAGCTGGCCTTCGAGGGCGACATGGTCCTGACGGACGAGGTGAAGGCGGCCGTACTGACAGGCTCCCTCATAGCGGCGCTGGTCGCCGGCACGCTGCTGAAGGTGCGCAACGTCAAGTACCGCCGGCTGTGCGAGGCCGAGGAGCGCGACGACGACCTCGACGGCATCCCGGACATCTACGAGGAGCACGACCCGGCGTACCACCTGCGCATGGCGGAGATCTACGACCGCAAGGCCGCGGAGCACCGCAGGCTCGCCGCAGTCAGGGAGGCGGAGCGACGCGAGCTTGCCGAAGTCGCGGGCGGGGCAGGCGAGGAGAACGACGGTCCGGCATGATCTGACGGGACGGTACAAAAGTCGGGACCGTACGCAATCAGGCATGGACGGACCCGTACGCAGAAGAGGGAGACCGCGATGAGCGCACCCGACGGCAGCCCGGTCGGCGCCGAACGCAGCATCGGCCAGTTGTTCGCCTCGGCGACGACCGAGATGTCGGCGCTGGTGCACGACGAGATCGCACTGGCGAAGGCGCAGATCAGGCAGGACGTCAAGCGCGGAGCGACGTCCGGCGGCGCGTTCGTCGCGGCCGCCGGACTCCTCGTCTTCTCCCTGCCGATGCTGAACTTCGCCCTGGCGTACGGCATCCGGACCTGGAGCGACTGGAACCTCGCGATCTGCTTCCTGCTGTCCTTCGCGGCGAACGTCCTCATCGCCCTCGTCCTCGCCCTGATCGGCGTCGTGTTCGCGAAGAAGGCCAAGAAGGGCCGGGGCCCGCAGAAGGTCGCCGCGTCGGTGAAGGAGAGCGCGGGCGTCCTGCAGAAGGCCAAGCCGCATCCGCGACCGGAGCGGCCGGAGCTTCCCGAGCTGCCCCAGGACCGCGTGCCCGAGGCCATCGAGGCTGTGGCACGCTCGTCGTCATGACGGAACCCGACACCCCTTCGGCGCAACCCGCCTCGGTCGTACGTCCCGAAGGTCCCTGGCTGCACCGAGACGTCGCGGCGAACGGCGCGCGGTTCCACATCGCGGAGCTGGGCGACGGACCGCTGGTGCTGCTGCTGCACGGCTTCCCGCAGTTCTGGTGGGCCTGGCGGCACCAGCTGGTGGCGCTCGCCGACGCCGGGTTCCGGGCCGTCGCCATGGACCTGAGGGGCGTCGGCGGCAGCGACCGCACGCCCCGGGGTTACGACCCGGCCAACCTCGCCCTCGACATCACGGGCGTCGTACGGTCCCTGGGCGAACCGGACGCCGCGCTCGTCGGCCATGACCTGGGCGGTTATCTGGCGTGGACGGCGGCCGTGATGCGCCCGAAGCTCGTCCGGCGCCTGGCGGTCGCGTCGATGCCGCATCCGCGGCGCTGGCGCTCGGCGATGCTCTCCGACGTCAAGCAGACGGCCTCGAGTTCCCACATCTGGGGGTTCCAGCGGCCGTGGATCCCGGAGCGGCAGCTCGTCGCGGACGACGGGGCGCTGGTGGGCCGGCTGATCCGGGACTGGTCCGGCCCGCGGCTGCCGGAGGACAGGGCCGTGGAGACGTACCGGAGGGCGATCTGCATCCCTTCGACCGCGCACTGCTCCATCGAGCCGTACCGCTGGATGGTGCGGTCCCTCGCCCGGCCCGACGGCCTCCAGTTCAACCGGCGCATGAAGCGGCCCGTGCGGGTGCCGACGCTGCATCTGCACGGCTCCCTCGACCCGGTGATGAGGACCAGGAGCGCAGCCGGTTCCGGAGAGTACGTCGAAGCACCGTACCGCTGGCGGCTGTTCGACGGTCTCGGCCATTTCCCGCACGAGGAGGATCCGGTGGCGTTCTCCTCCGAGCTCGTCAACTGGCTGAAAGACCCAGAACCCGATCGGTGACCGAGCCGATGCGCCCGGTATGCGGTTCTGAACGCCTGTACTACGAACAGCCAAATGCCTGGCGCATAGGCCAATTGGGCGCTCCAGGGGCGGTTATCGACCTTGGGCCAGGGGCACACGTCGGGGTATGGGCTGGACGCACGACTACAGTGACGCAGCACGCACTCGCCGCTCGGGCAATGGCCTGAGCTCCCACCAGCGGGGCACCCCGCAACTGGCGGGCACGGAACTCAGGGTGGGCATCCCACGCATTCTGCGTCGGCGTGCGCGCTGGGTCTCGATGCGCCTGCGTCACCCGCGCGGCTGATCACTCAAACGGCCCTCACAAGGCGCAGCTGTCGCTGCCCACCTGCTGGTTGGCCGTACGCCCCTTGGTGATGTCCTCGCTGATCTCGTCCACGGTCAGCGCGTACCCCGTCTCGGCGTCGTCGAGGGACTTCGCGAAGACCACGCCGTAGACCTTGCCTTCGGGCGTGAGCAGCGGGCCGCCGGAGTTGCCCTGGCGGACGATCGCGTACAGCGAGTAGACATCGCGGCGGACCGTGCCCCGGTGGTAGATGTCCGGTCCGTTGGCCGTTATGCGCCCGCGTACGCGCGCGGAGCGCACGTCGTACGCGCCGTTCTCCGGGAAGCCCGCGACGATCGCGCTGTCGCCGCTGGCCGCGTCCTCGGAGGTGAACTCGAGGGCGGGCGCGTCCAGGTCGGGTACGTCGAGTACGGCGATGTCGCGCTCCCAGTCGTACAGGACGACCGTCGCGTCGTACCGCCTGCCCTCGCCGCCTATCTGGACGGTGGGCTCGTCGACGCCTCCGACGACATGCGCGTTGGTCATGACCCGGCGCTCGTCGAAGACGAAGCCGGTGCCCTCCAGGACCTTGCCGCAGCTCTGGGCGGTGCCCATCACCTTGACGATGGAGCGCTGGGCGCGGGCGGCGACGGCACTGTTCGCGAGGGCGGGGTCCGGGGGCTGGACGTCGGTGATCGGCTCGTTCGAGAACGGGCTGAAGACCTGCGGGAAGCCGTTCTGCGCGAGGACCGAGGAGAAGTCCGCGAACCAGGTGTCGGCCTGTGCGGGCAGGGCCCGGGACACCCCGAGCAGCACCTTGGAGTTGCGCACTTCCTTGCCGAGGGTCGGCAGCGTGGTGCCGGCCAGCGCCGAGCCGATCAGCCACGCCACCAGCAGCATGGCGACGACGTTGACCAGGGCGCCACCGGTCGCGTCCAGGGCGCGGGCCGGAGACCAGGTGATGTAGCGGCGCAGCTTGTTGCCGAGGTGAGTGGTCAGGGCCTGGCCGACCGAGGCACAGACGATCACGACGACGACGGCGACCACGGCGGCGGTTGTGTTCACCTCGGAGTTGTCGGTGAGCGCGTCCCAGATGACGGGCAGTGTGTAGACGGCGACGAGACCGCCGCCCAGGAAACCGATCACCGACAGGATGCCGACGACGAAGCCCTGGCGGTAGCCCACGATCGCAAACCACACGGCGGCGACCAGCAACAGGATGTCCAGCACGTTCACCGCTTCAAGCCTCGCCTCATCACTTCGCGGTCACTCCAGGTCGGCCGGGGGCCCGGCAACAGCACGAGGGCCACCCTGTCATGACCGCCAGTCCAGCGGGACCTGCTTGTCGCGGTCCCACGGCTTCTCCCAGCCCGCGAAGTGCAGCAGGCGGTCGATGATTCCGGCGGTGAAGCCCCACACCAGGGCCGATTCGACCAGAAATGCCGGGCCCCGGTGACCGCTGGGGTGGATGGCAGTCGCGCGGTGGGCGGGGTCCGTGAGATCCGCCACGGGAACCGTGAAGACCCGCGCGGTCTCGTTCGGGTCCACGACGCCGACCGGGCTCGGCTCGCGCCACCAGCCGAGCACCGGCGTGACGACGAATCCGCTGACCGGGATGTAGAGCTTGGGCAGCACGCCGAACAGCTGTACACCGGACGGATCGAGGCCGGTCTCCTCCTCGGCCTCGCGGAGAGCGGCCCACAGCGGCCCGTCCGCCGTGGGGTCGCCGTCCTCGGGGTCGAGGGCACCGCCGGGGAAGGAGGGCTGGCCGGCATGCGAGCGCAGTGAGCTCGCCCGCTCCATCAGCAGCAGCTCGGGGCCGCGCTCGCCCTCGCCGAACAGGATGAGTACGGCGGACTGGCGGCCGGCGCCGTCCGCCGGGGGCAGGAAGCGGCTCAGCTGCAACGGCTCGACCGTCTCCGCGGCGTGCACCACCGGGTCCAGCCAGGCGGGCAGACCTTCCTTGCTGAGCGTCACCGAACCGCCCTGAGTATGACTCGCACGTGTCATCGCCACCCCCGTCGTCCGCTTACGTCCAACGCCGGACGGCACCGAGATCGTTCCGGCCATGCCGAGGTCTGTGCAGTGTGCGCCGCTCGTCCCGTCATCCGGCCCCCAGCGGCGGGGCCGGCTTGCCGCCCGCGTCCAGATAGGCCTGCGGGGGCTTCAGCCGCTGGCCGGGGTAGCCGCCCTTCTCGTACTTGAGCAGCTTCTTCGCCTTCTCCGGGTCCGTCTCGCCCTCGCCGTACGCCGGGCAGAGCGGGGCGATGGGGCAGGCGCCGCAGGCGGGCTTGCGGGAGTGGCAGATACGGCGGCCGTGGAAGATCACATAGTGCGAGAGCATCGTCCACTCGCTCTTGGGGAAGAGCGCGCCGACGGCGGCCTCGATCTTGTCCGGGTCGGTCTCCTCGGTCCACTGCCAGCGTCGCACCAGCCGCTGGAAGTGCGTGTCCACGGTGATGCCGGGACGGCCGAAGGCGTTGCCGAGCACGACGAACGCGGTCTTGCGGCCGACGCCGGGCAGCTTCACAAGGTCCTCGAGCCGTCCGGGAACCTCGCCGCCGAACTCCTCCACCAACGCCTTCGACAGCCCCATCACCGACTTGGTCTTGGCCCGGAAGAAGCCGCACGGCCGCAGGATCTCCTCGACCTCCTCCGGGTTGGCGGCGGCCAGGTCCTCGGGGCCCGGGTACTTGGCGAACAGGGCCGGGGTCGTCTGGTTGACGCGCAGGTCCGTGGTCTGGGCGGACAGGACCGTGGCGACCAGGAGCTGGAAGGGATTCTCGAAATCGAGCTCCGGGTGCGCGTACGGGTAGACCTCGGCGAGCTCGCGGTTGATCCGGCGGGCGCGGCGGACCAGGGCCGTACGGGACTCGTTGCCGGGCGGCTTCGGGGCGACGGCCTTCGCGGGCGGGGCCTTCTTCACGGCGGCGGAGGCCTTCTTGGGGGCGACGACGGCCTTCTTCCGCCCGAGCGTCGCCTTCCGGGCCACGGCGGTGGCCGTCCCGGCGTCCGCGGACTTCTTCGCCGTGGGCTTCTTCGCCGTGGCCTTCTTAGCCGGCGTCTTCTTGGCCGGCGTCTTCTTCGCGGTCGCCTTCTTCTCGGTCGCGCTTTTTACCGACGCCCCTTTTGTCGTTTTTGCCGCTTTCTTTCCGCCACCGGGCTCCTGTTCGCCCACGGCAGAATCCCGACGTACAACCACCCGTGCAGCCCCCTAGGCCTGTGCTCTCACCGGCTATTTGGACACTCGGCCAGCCTAAGGCCCTGCACCGACATCCGCCCCGGACCCCGAAGATCGGCGCCCAATTGGACCCCTGCCACTTACCTGGGGACAGCAGTGCGGCATCCTTGTGACAGATCACACTGTTTGGTCCGTCCGGCAAAATGGGCACCAGGGTCCCCTGGTACACACGGGGGAGCAAGATTCCCCTGAGCAGGTCGACAAGGAGAGAACTCGTGGACGACGTTCTGCGGCGCAATCCGCTCTTCGCGGCGCTCGACGACGAGCAGGCCGCGGAGCTGCGCGCCTCCATGAGTGAGGTGACCCTCGCAAGGGGTGACTCCCTGTTCCACGAGGGCGACCCGGGCGACCGGCTCTACGTGGTCACCGAGGGCAAGGTCAAGCTTCACCGCACGTCCCCCGACGGCCGCGAGAACATGCTGGCCGTCGTCGGTCCGAGCGAGCTCATCGGCGAACTGTCGCTCTTCGACCCGGGCCCGCGTACCGCGACCGCCACCGCCCTCACCGAGGTCAAGCTGCTCGGCCTCGGCCACGGCGACCTCCAGCCCTGGCTGAACGCCCGCCCCGAGGTGGCCTCCGCGCTGCTGCGCGCCGTCGCCCGTCGGCTGCGCAAGACCAACGACGCGATGTCCGACCTCGTCTTCTCGGACGTCCCGGGCCGTGTGGCCCGCGCCCTGCTGGACCTCTCCCGCCGGTTCGGCGTGCAGTCCGAGGAGGGCATCCACGTCGTCCACGACCTGACGCAGGAGGAGCTGGCCCAGCTGGTCGGCGCCTCCCGCGAGACGGTCAACAAGGCGCTGGCGGACTTCGCCCAGCGCGGGTGGCTCCGCCTGGAGGCGCGTGCGGTGATTCTGCTGGACGTGGAGAGGCTGGCGAAGCGCTCGCGCTGAGCGTCGGCAGGCCTCGTTGTGGTCGTCGTCCCGGGGGCTGCCCGCCCCCGGACCCCCACGACGGCCTGCTTGATACCGGCCACAACAAAAATCCAGCGCACGCATAGGCCGGCCACGGCACAGTGACCCCATGGCCGGAACCGTTCCCCCCAAAGGCCTCGACCCCCAGGGCTACCTCTCCCGCGAGGGCTCCCTCGGGCGTGTCCAGTCCCCCTTCCGTCCCGTCGTCGCCGCCGCCCAGGACCGGCTGCCGGACGTCTTCGGGACGCGGCTGCACAGCGCGTACCTCTACGGGTCGATTCCACGCGGCACCGCGCGCGTGGGGCGCAGCGACCTGGATCTGCTGCTCGCCCTGCGGGAGGAGCCCGGTGACGCGGACCGCGCCGCCGCCCGTGCCCTGGGCGAGGCCCTCGACAAGGACTACGCCGAGATCGACGGGGTCGGGACGCTGCTGTACAGCCGTACGCGGCTGCTGAGCGAGCTCGAGACCCACGACCTGGGCTGGTTCGTCACCTGTCTGTGCACGCCGCTGCTCGGGGAGGATCTCGCCGAGTACCTGCCGCGGTACCGGCCCGACAGCCTCCTCGCCCGCGAGACCAACGGCGATCTCGCCCTCCTCCTGCCCCGCTGGCGCGAGCGGATCGCCACCGCCGACGACACCGACGAGGCCCGTCGGCCGCTCGTGCGCTTCATGTCCCGGCATCTCGTCCGCACCGGCTTCACGCTCGTCATGCCCCGCTGGGGCGGCTGGACCAGCGATCTGACGGAGATGGCGGAGATCTTCGGCGCGTACTACCCCACGCGCGCGGAACAGATGAAGACCGCGGCCGTCGCCGGGTACGAGCCAACCGGAGACCCTGCCCTTCTCAGGTCGTACGTCGACGACCTCGGGCCGTGGCTCGCCGGGGAGTACGCGCGTGTGCACGGCATCAAGGCGCCCCGCCCCGACTGAGCTAGATGAGCCCGTGCTCCTCGAGATAGTCCAGCTGCGCCCGTACCGACAGCTCCGCGGCCGGCCACAGGGAGCGGTCCACGTCCGCGTACACGTGGGCGACGATCTCGGCCGGCGTCCGGTAGCCGTCCTCGACGGCCGTCTCCACCTGGGCGAGCCGGTGGGCACGATGGGCGAGGTAGTACTCCACGGCGCCCTGAGCGTCGTCCAGGACGGGTCCGTGGCCCGGGAGCACCGTGTGGACGCCGTCGTCGACCGTGAGGGACCTCAGGCGCCGCAGGGAGTCCAGATAGTCGCCCAGGCGGCCGTCGGGGTGCGCCACCACCGTCGTACCGCGCCCCAGGATGGTGTCACCGGTCAGGACGGCCCGGTCGGCCGGGAGGTGGAAGGAAAGGGAGTCCGCGGTGTGGCCCGGCGTCGGTACCACCCTGAGCTCCAGGCCGCCGACCGTGATCACGTTCCCGGCGGCCAGGCCCTCGTCGCCCAGCCGCAGCGCCGGGTCCAGCGCCCGCACCTTGGTGCCGGTCAGTTCGGCGAAGCGGGCGGCGCCCGCCGCGTGGTCCGGGTGACCGTGGGTCAGGAGGGTCAGAGCGATGCGCCGGCCGGCCTGGTCGGCGGTGTCGATGACGGTGCGCAGGTGGCCCTCGTCCAGGGGGCCCGGGTCGATCACGACGGCCGCCGAGGAGTCGGGTTCCGCCAGGATCCAGGTGTTGGTGCCGTCCAGGGTCATCGCGGACGCGTTGGGCGCGAGGACGTTGACCGCCCGCGGGGTGGCGGGGCCGGAGAGGACCCCGCCGCGCGGCTGGCCGGGAAGGGCGCTTGCGTCCGTCATGCGGGGGCTCCACCGGTCGGGATGTGCTTGGTGAACTCGTCGTGCCCCGGCCAGGCGAGCACGATCTCGTCGCCCTCCAGACGGGCCTGCGCCAGGACGGGCGTCAGGTCGCGGTCCGGGGCCGAGGCGAGCGCCTCGGCGGCCGTGCCGTACGCCGTCAGCTGCCGCAGGGTCGCGATCGTGGGCGGCATCATCAGCAGCTCGCCCTTGTCGTACGACGCGGCCGCCTCCGCGGGCCGGATCCACACCGTGCGGTCCGCCTCCGTGGAGGCGTTGCGGGTGCGCTGGCCCTCGGGGAGGGCGGCGACGAAGAACCAGGTGTCGTAGCGGCGGGCCTCGAACTCCGGGGTGATCCACCGGGTCCACGCGCCGAGCAGGTCGGAGCGCAGGACCAGGCCCCGGCGGTCCAGGAACTCCGCGAAGGAGAGGTCGCGGGCGACGAGGGCGGCGCGGTCCGCCTCCCAGTCCGGGCCCGTGGTGTCGCCGACGACCGAGTCGGGGGTCGGTCCGGCCAGAAGGACGCCTGCCTCCTCGTACGTCTCCCGTACGGCCGCGCAGACGATCGCCTGGGCGGCCGTCTCGTCGACGCCCAGCCGTTCCGCCCACCACGCGCGCGTGGGGCCCGCCCAGCCGACGTGGTGCTCGTCGTCGCGCGGGTCGACGCCGCCGCCCGGGTACGCGTACGCGCCCGCGGCGAAGGCCATGGACGCGCGTCGGCGCAGCATGTGGACAGCGGGGCCGGTGCCGGTGTCCTTCAGGAGCATGACCGTGGCCGCGCGCTTCGGGGTCACCGGCGTGAGCGTGCCCGCCGCGAGCGCGCGGATACGGTCCGGCCACTCCGCGGGGTACCACTGACCGTTCGCCATGGGCGCGAGGCTATCCCGTGGTGAGCGGATGTTCGAGAGGCAGTGATCACCTCGGCTGCCAGACCCCGCGATTCCGGCATGATCCGCCGACACGCCCTACGGCTGGGTGAGCTCCACCTGGATCTCGACCTCCACGGGCGCGTCCAGCGGCAGTACCGCCACGCCGACCGCGCTGCGCGCGTGCACGCCCTTGTCGCCGAGGACCTCGCCGAGCAGCTCGCTCGCGCCGTTGAGGACGGCCGGCTGCCCCGTGAAGTCCGACGCCGAGGCCACGAAGCCGACGACCTTCACGACGCGCGCGATGCGGTCCAGGTCGCCTGCGACGGACTTGACGGCCGCGAGGGCGTTCAGGGCGCAGGTACGGGCGAGTTCCCTGGCCTCCTCGGGGGTGACCTCCGCGCCGACCTTGCCGGTGACCGGAAGCTTGCCGTCCACCATCGGCAGCTGGCCGGCGGTGTAGACGTACGGCCCGCTCTGCACAGCCGGCTGGTAGGCGGCCAGCGGCGGGACGACCGCCGGCAGCGCAAGGCCCAGCTCGGCGAGCTTCGCCTCGACCGCGCTCACGCCTGCTTCTCCCGCTTCAGGTAGGCCACGAGCTGCTCGGGGTTGTTCGGCCCGGGCACCACCTGGACGAGCTCCCAGCCGTCCTCGCCCCAGGTGTCCAGAATCTGCTTCGTTGCGTGGACGAGCAGCGGCACGGTTGCATATTCCCACTTGGTCATGGGCCGACTGTATCCGCTGTGGTCGGCGGGGTACGCGGTCGCCGGGGCCGCCGTTGTCCACAGGCCCCGGATTGGTTCCGGCGCGGACTGGTTACGCTCGAAGACGTGAGCAGGCTCCAGGTCGTCAGCGGTAAGGGCGGGACCGGTAAGACGACGGTCGCCGCAGCCCTCGCGCTGGCTCTGGCCACGGAAGGGAAGCGGACGCTTCTCGTCGAGGTCGAGGGTCGGCAGGGCATCGCACAGCTCTTCGAAACGGAGGCGCTGCCCTATGAGGAGCGGAAGATCGCCGTAGCTCCGGGCGGCGGGGAGGTGTACGCCCTCGCCATCGATCCCGAACTGGCCCTTCTGGACTACCTCCAGATGTTCTACAAGATGGGCAGTGCCGGACGGGCCCTGAAGAAGCTCGGCGCCATCGACTTCGCCACCACCATCGCGCCCGGTCTGCGCGACGTACTCCTGACCGGCAAGGCGTGCGAGGCGGTCCGGCGCAAGGACAGGTCGGGGCGGTTCGTGTACGACTACGTCATCATGGACGCGCCGCCCACCGGGCGCATCGCCCGCTTCCTCAACGTCAACGACGAGGTCGCCGGGCTCGCCAAGGTCGGGCCGATACACAATCAGGCGCAGGCCGTGATGCGGGTGCTGAAGTCGCCGGAGACGGCGGTTCATCTGGTGACGCTCCTGGAGGAGATGCCCGTCCAGGAGACGGCGGACGGGATCGCCGAGTTGCGGGCTGCGCGGCTGCCGGTCGGGCGGGTCATCGTGAACATGGTGCGGCCCGGGGTGCTCGGCGCGGCCGACCTGGAGTTCGTACGGACCGTTCCGCGGACCGACATCGCGCGGTCGCTGTCGGCCGCCGGACTCGGCGGGGCGCGCCGGGGGCAGAACGCCGAGAAGCTCGTGGACCCGCTGCTGACGCAGGCCGAGGAGTATGCCGAGCGCTACCTGCTGGAGCACGAACAGCGCGCCGCCCTGGGCGAGCTGGGCCTGCCACTGCACGAACTGCCGCTGCTCGCCGAGGGCATGGACCTGGCGGGCCTGTACGAACTGGCCAACGAACTGCGGAAGCAGGGGATCGTATGAGTCCGGACCCGGCCCACACCGCGGAAGGCGCCCGCCATCTCTCCCCCGCGCGCGTGCTCGACGTCGATCCGCTCCTCGACGACCCGCAGACCCGCATCGTGGTGTGCTGCGGCTCGGGCGGGGTCGGCAAGACCACCACGGCGGCGGCGCTGGGCCTCAGGGCCGCCGAGCGCGGCCGGAAGGTCGTCGTCCTCACCATCGACCCGGCGCGCCGGCTGGCGCAGTCCATGGGCATCGACTCCCTCGACAACACCCCGCGCCGGGTGAAGGGCATCGACGGCGAAGGCGAACTGCACGCCATGATGCTCGACATGAAGCGCACCTTCGACGAGATCGTCGAGGCGCACGCGGATCCCGACCGGGCGGCCGCGATCCTGTCGAACCCCTTCTACCAGTCGCTCTCGGCGGGCTTCGCGGGCACGCAGGAGTACATGGCGATGGAGAAGCTGGGCCAGCTGCGGGCCCGGCACGAGTGGGACCTGATCGTCGTCGACACGCCACCGTCCCGTTCGGCGCTGGACTTCCTGGACGCGCCCAAGCGGCTCGGTTCCTTCCTCGACGGCAAGCTGATCCGCGTCCTGCTGGCCCCGGCGAAGGTCGGCGGCAGGGCAGGGATGAAGTTCCTGAACGTCGGCATGTCGATGATGACCGGCGCCCTGGGGAAGCTGCTCGGCGGTCAGCTGCTGAAGGACGTACAGACGTTCGTGGCGGCGATGGACTCCATGTTCGGCGGCTTCCGTACCCGCGCGGATGCGACGTACAAGCTGCTCCAGGCACCGGGCACGGCGTTCCTGGTGGTGGCGGCCCCGGAGCGGGACGCGCTGCGCGAGGCCGCGTACTTCGTGGAGCGGCTGGCCGCCGAGGACATGCCGCTGGCCGGTCTGGTGCTCAACCGGGTCCACGGCAGCGGCGCTTTCCGGCTGTCGGCCGAACGGGCGCTCGCCGCCGCGGAAAATCTTGAGGAGCCCCGCATTGTGGATCAGGGGGGAGGGAAAGCTGGTCTTCGTAACTCTCCCGACACGTACGGCAGTTCAGAATCTCCCGCTTCCGACTCACCGGCTGCTCCGGACGAAGGTTCCCCCACCGTCACGGACGACGGCTCCCCCGCCGACCCGGACCCGGAGCGATCCGTCGACCAGCTCACCGCGGGCCTGCTGAGGCTGCACGCGGAGCGTATGCAGCTGCTCGCCCGCGAGCAGCGCACGCGTGACCGCTTCACGGCGCTCCACCCCGAGGTGGCGGTGGCCGAAGTGGCCGCGCTGCCCGGCGATGTGCATGACCTCGCGGGACTGCGGGACATCGGTGACCGGCTCGCGGCCAACCGGCCGGAGCTGCCCGACAGCGAGCTCCGCGTGTCTGACGGCGGCGCATGAGTGCCTGACGGCGGCACATGAGGAGAACAGCCCCCGACCGCCGGAGGGAAACCCCCGGAGGGGACGCCCTCAGCTCACCGCCGCGTAGTTCTCGTACACCTCGTCGTCGTCGAGGGGAACGAGGCCGGCCCCACGCTCGTACTCCGAACGCGCGGTCTCGAGGAGCCGGCGCCATGAAGTGACAGTGGGCCGCCTGCGCAGCAGTGCGCGGCGCTCTCGTTCCGTCATGCCTCCCCACACGCCGAACTCGACGCGGTTGTCGAGCGCATCGGCCAGACATTCGGTGCGTACCGGACATCCGGTGCACACCGCCTTGGCCCTGTTCTGCGCTGCTCCCTGAACGAACAGTTCATCCGGATCGGTAGTGCGGCAGGCCGCCTGCGCACTCCAGTCGGTTACCCAGCCCATACCGGCGCCGTCCTCTCCCGAATCGAGGCTCCCCCACGGCGGCAGCGGCATATTCACCGCCGCCAGTTGAGGACGTTACGGAAGGTGGGCACAGCGCAACACCCCCTTCGGGCCCAATCTTGAATGGCCCGAACGGACTATGGGTAAGCGGCAGATCACCCGGGGGAGTGAGCCCGCGACATGCGCGACAATCCCGGCAATCCGGGACGGTTCAGCTGAGTCACAACGGACGCCAGGTGACACACAAGGCGGATTCGGACACGCGCCCAACACACCTCGGCAAAAAAGACCGAGAGGATCCGGAACGATTCGGGGTCGCCGGACGTATTGATACGTGGCCCTACTGCTGTGACAGTTGAGAGCAGCTTAGGCCAAGGCATATACGCGTGTCCGGCGAATGAGAACGTAGGCTGCCCTCATGCCAAAGAAGCGCTCGGGCGGTGGTCTGTCGCCAACACAGCAGGCCGCCAAGTTCCTCGGTGTCAGTGTGCTCGCGGGAGCCGTCATGGCCGGCATCGCGCTGCCCGCCGTCGGCGCGCTGGGCCTTGCGGCAAAGGGCTCGGTGGAGAGCTTCGACGAGCTCCCGGCGAACATGAAGACCCCGCCGCTCAGCCAGCGCACCACGATCCTGGACGCCAAGGGCGACCGCATCGCCACGGTGTACTCGCGCGACCGCACGGTGGTCGACCTCAAGGACATCTCGCCGTACATGCAGAAGGCGATCGTCGCCATCGAGGACGCCCGCTTCTACCAGCACGGCGCGGTCGACCTGAAGGGCGTCCTGCGCGCCCTCAACCGCAACGCACAGAGCGGCGGCGTGGCCGAGGGCGCGTCCACGCTCACCCAGCAGTATGTGAAGAACGTCTTCGTGGAGGAGGCCGGCGACGACCCGACGAAGGTCGCGCAGGCCACCCAGCAAACCCTCGGCCGCAAGATCCGCGAGCTGAAGTACGCGATCCAGGTCGAGGAGGAGCTGGGCAAGAAGAAGATCCTCGAGAACTACCTGAACATCACCTTCTTCGGCCAGCAGGCCTACGGCGTCGAGGCCGCCGCCCAGCGCTACTTCTCCAAGTCGGCCAAGGACCTCGACCTCCAGGAGTCGGCGCTCCTCGCCGGCATCGTCCAGTCGCCCAGCCGGTACGACCCGGTGAACGACGAGGCGGAGGCCACCAAGCGGCGCAACGTGGTGCTGCAGCGGATGGCCGATGTCGGCAACATCTCCCAGGCGGAGGCCGACGAGGCCATGGAGCAGCCGCTGGACCTGAAGATCAGCCGGCCGCAGAACGGCTGCATCACCGCGGTCAAGGGCGCCAGCTTCTTCTGCAAGTACGTCGAGAAGGTCTTCAAGAGCGACCCGGTCTTCGGCAAGACCAAGGAGGAGCGGGCGAAGATCTGGAACCAGGGCGGCCTGACGATCCGTACGACCCTCGACCCGCAGGCGCAGGAGTCGGTCCAGGACTCCCTCAAGGACCACGTCAACAAGGACGACCAGGTCGCCGCGGCCACCACCCTGGTCGAACCCGGCACCGGCAGGATCCTCGGCATGGGCCAGTCGAAGCCGTTCGGCTACGGCAAGAACGAGACCGAGTACAACTACTCGGTCGACGCCTCCATGGGCGGCTCGAACTACGGCTTCCCGACCGGTTCGACCTTCAAGCCGTTCGTCGCGGCGGCCGCGCTGGAGGAGGGGCGGCCGGTGACGCAGGAGTACTCGGCGCCGTACGACATGGACTACCCGAGCCCCGTCCAGACGTGCTCCGGCAAGCCGTGGGTGAACGGGGGCCCGCAGAAGGCGACCGTCGAGAACGAGGACGAGTCGGAGGTCGGCCCGTACCGCCTCAGGGAGGCGATGGAGAAGTCGGTCAACACCTACTTCGTCCAGATGATCTCCGACATCGGTCTCTGCCCGGTCGTGAAGATGACCGACAACCTGCACGTCGTGCAGGGCAACGGCGAGAAGCTCCCCGAGGTCCCCGCCATCTCCCTCGGCTCCAAGGGCATCTCCCCGCTGACGATGGCAACCGCGTACGCCGCCTTCGCCTCGCGCGGTATGTACTGCACGCCGATCGCCATCGAGTCGATCACCCAGAAGATCGGCCAGGAGCAGAAGTCGCTGGAAGTGCCGAAGTCGACCTGCTCGCGGGCCATGTCCGAGAAGACGGCCGACACCGTCAACACCCTGCTGCAGGGTGTGGTCGACTCCGGTACCGGCCAGGAGGCCGGCCTCACCGACCGGGACAGCGCCGGTAAGACGGGTACGACGGACGAGCGCAAGAACGCCTGGTTCGTCGGCTACACACCGAACCTGTCCGGCGCGGTCTGGGTCGGCAGCGCCACCCAGCAGGTCCAGATGGAGGGCATCTCCATCGGCGGCGTCTGGCACGACAAGGTCTACGGCGGCCGGGTGCCGGGCCCCATCTGGCGGGACGCCATGTCCGGCGCCCTCGTCGGCAAGGAAGCCGGGTCCTTCAACCTCGTTGAGATCCCCGAGGACGAGGACGAGGACGAGGACCGCGGTGACGGCAACGACGAGGACAACGACAACGGCAACGGCGACAACGGCAACGGCGGCCTGATCGGCGGCGGCGCGGACGGCGGCACCTTCCCGACGCCCTCCTTCTCCATCCCCGAGGGCTGGATCCGGGGCGGCGACAACGGCGGTGGCAACGGCAACGGCAACGGGGGGAACTGGCCGTGACGGGCCGGCCCAGGCGGTAGTACGGCGATGGGGGCGCCCCTCCTAGGAGGGGCGCCCCCATCGCCGTACAGCCCGTTTACGACCTCAGCCCGCGAGGAGCTTCTTCACCACGGCGGCGACGCGGCCGCCCTCCGCCTGCCCGGCGACCTTCGGGTTCACGATCTTCATCACGGCACCCATCGCCCGCGGCCCCTCCGCGCCGGCCGCCTTCGCCTCCTCGACCGCCTGGGCGACGATCCGGTTCAGCTCCTCGTCGGACAGCTGCTTGGGCAGGTACGCGGCGAGCACCTCGCCCTCCGCCTTCTCCCGCTCCGCCTGCTCGGGGCGACCGCCCTGCGCAAAGGCGTCGGCGGCCTCGCGCCGCTTCTTCGCCTCGCGGGTGATCACCTTCGTGACCTCCTCGTCGGAGAGCTCGCGCTTCTCCTTGCCCGCGACCTCCTCCTTGGTGATCGCGGCGAGCGTCAGCCGGAGCGTCGAGGAGCGGAGCTCGTCGCGCTCCTTGATCGCGGCGTTGAGGTCTTCGTGCAGCTTCGACTTGAGCGTGGTCATGGGGTCGATTGTCGCAGGCGTGGGCGGCCGGACGCCTGTTGATTTAAGGGACGGCCGGGCGCGGCGCCCGGGCCGGGTCTGACACGATGGAGCCATGCGCGCGCGATATGGAGTCCCCCTCGGCATCACGGCGGTCGCGGCCGCCGGTCTCCTCTATTCGGCCGGGTTCGAGGCCCGTTCCTTCCGCCTGCGACGGATCACTGTCCCGGTACTGCCCGAGGGCATGCGCCCGCTGCGTGTGCTGCACGTCTCCGACATCCACATGGTCAGCGGGCAGCGCAAGAAGCAGCGCTGGCTGCGCTCGCTGGCGGGGCTGCGCCCCGACTTCGTGATCAACACGGGCGACAACCTCTCGGACCCGGAGGGCGTACCGGAGGTCCTGGACGCGCTCGGGCCGCTGCTGGACTTCCCGGGCGCGTACGTCTTCGGCTCCAACGACTACTACGGCCCCAAGCTTCGCAACCCCGCCCGCTATCTGATCGAGAAGGCGCAGGGCCGCCACGGCCTGAACGGCAACGCGCCTGCCGTCGGCGTGGTCCACAACCCGTGGGAGGACCTGCGGGACGGTTTCGACGCGGCGGGCTGGCTGAACCTGACGAACACACGGGGCACACTGAAGGCCGACGGCGTCTCGGTGGAGCTGACGGGCGTGGACGACCCGCACATCAAGCGGGACCGTTACGCCCAGGTCGCCGGCGGCCCCTCGGGCTCGGCGGACTTCTCGATGGGCGTGGTCCACGCCCCGTACCTGCGCAGCCTGGACGCCTTCACGGCCGACGGCTACCCCCTGATCCTGGCCGGCCACACCCACGGCGGCCAGCTCTGCCTCCCCTTCTACGGCGCCTTCGTCACCAACTGCGACCTGGACACCGACCGCGTGAAGGGCCTGTCGACGCACACGGTGGAGGACCGCACCGCCTTCCTGCACGTCTCAGCAGGCTGCGGCACCAACCGGTACACCCCCGTCCGCTTCGCCTGCCCACCGGAGGCGACGTTGCTGACGCTGGTGGGGCGGGCGTAGGTCGAGACGTGGCAGGGCGGGCGGGTGCCCCACGTAGGCGCCGGGCGGGTGTCCCACGTATGGGCCAGTCGGCGGAGTAACCCACCCACCCCACACCCCACACGGCACCGGGCGGCGAAGTAACCCACACAGGCCACCCGCAATGCCCCATTTGCCCGATCTGCTTAGCGTGAGGGCATGACCGCCCCGCTGCCGAGGGACATCCCGGACCTCCCCGCGATCCCGCGCATGCCCGCGCTGCTGCCCTCCCCCGTCCCCGCCACGGCGGTGGTGGCGCCCGCACCCCGCCCCCTGACGGCCGTCTTCCGCCTGCTGACCGCACTGGCGGCAACTGCCGGCGTGACGATCCACCTGCTCCTCGGCAGCCCACCCCGGGTCCTGAGTCACTTCACGATCCAGAGCAGCATCCTGCTGGCGCTGGTCTTCACCCTCTCCGCCCGCCGATCCTGGACCGCCCGCCGCCCGTTACCGGCCACCCTGACCGGCGCGACCCTCCTCTACGTCACGATCGCGGCGCTGGTGCACCACCTGCTCCTGACAAACGAGGCGAGCCCCTTCGCGATGCCGGCCTCGATCACCGGTGACGCCACCCTGACGCCCCTACAGACCATCGCCGGCCACATCCTCCACACGGCGGTCCCGATCGCGGCCCTGCTGGACTGGCTGCTCCTGACCACCCCCGGCCGCCTGCACCTCCGCCAGGCGAGCGGGTGGCTCCTCTACCCCCTGGCCTACCTGGCCTTCTCCTTCACCCGAGGCGAGTTCCTGCTCCCCGGCGCCCCCGGCCGCTACCTCTACTCCTTCCTCGACGTCGATCGGCACGGCTACAAGAGCGTCCTCGGCAACGCCCTCCTCCTCGGCCTCTCCATCTACGCCGTGGCCGTCCTCCTCATCGCCCTCGACCACGCCCGCCCGAACCCCATCCGTCACCGCGCGAAAACCGGATTTCGTCTCCAGCCGCCGGTGGGCTAAAGTAAACGTCGTCGCCGCGACAAGCGGCGACGATCGGGGTGTAGCGCAGCTTGGCAGCGCGCTTCGTTCGGGACGAAGAGGTCGTGGGTTCAAATCCCGCCACCCCGACAGTGAAGTACCAGGTCAGGGGCCTGATCCGCGCAGCGGGTCGGGCCCCTGAGTGGTTGTGGGGGCCAGTTTGGGAACCATTGGGAGCCGACCCCAACTGGGGCCGGGTCCTGATAACCGTCGGCAAGAACACCGGCGACAACGGCATCCCACCGAGCAAGGTCACCGTGAGGTTCGGCGACTTCGAGATGAGAGAGCTGAAGGTGCGCCATCGGGACGGCGGAGGTTGGGACGTCTGCGGTGGCGGTGGATCTCGGGGAGCTGACCGGCTACTTGAGGTCGATCATTCGGACCGGCTGCCCGGTGGTGCGGGCGATGGTTTCGAAGTCGCGGTCGTAGTGCAGCAGGGTGAGTCCTGCTTCTTCCGCGGCTGCGGCCACGAGGAGGTCGACGGCTCCGGCACGGCGGTGCTCACCCTTGGCGGTGAGCTCGCGCTGGACGACGCGGGCGCGCCGGTAGATGCCGTCGGGCATGGGGCACCAGGTGAACTGGTTCAGTCGTTCCTGGATCGCCTCACGGTCCTTCGCGGAACGTGCGGAGTAGATGATCTCCAGTTCGGTGAGGTCGCACAGGGCGATCAGCCCGGCGCCCATCCGCTGTTCCCACTCTTCGGTTGCCTGACGCAGCAGAACGCGAGCCAGGGCCGACGTATCAACGAGGTAGTCGGCCACCCTCACCGGGCGGAACCACCTCGATAGTTGCGCTTGTCCAGGAGGAGTTCGACATCGAGGGCGCCTTCATCCGCAAGATCCTGCAGTTCATGCAGGGCGCGCAGGCGACGGTTGCGGGCCACGATCTCACGTAGGGCGGTGTTGATGGTGTCCCGTTTCGTGGAAGTGCCCAGCTCCTTCGCTGCGGCTTCCAGGGCGTCGTCGTCGAGATCGATGACGGTTCTGCTCATGAGGCCCACCTCCGTATACACTGGACAGTGTATCAATATACATGATCGAATGTATCACAGGGGTGGGTCGACCCAGTCCTGACGCTTACGGACCGACGAGCACGCCATAGGCAGTAGGGGGCGCGACAGAGCTCGACTCAGCCCACGTTGCGACGGGCCACGTCATGTCGAGGTGAGTTCGTCTCAGGGAGCGTGTCATTTCCTCGGGCACTTCACTGTCCCAGTTCAGCACGCCTCGTGAAGACCTCCGCTCAAGCATCTCCAGAGGTCTGCGACCAGTCGAGCTCCTTGGCCCCGTAGTGGGCGGCTTTCGCTCCTGTCATCAAGGCCCAGTAGCGGTCTCCGTATGACCAGTGCCACCACTCCGTGGGGTAGTTGACCAGGCCAGCGGCGGTAAGTGCCGTACTCAAGATGTTCCGATGGGAGCGGGCCTCGGTGCTGATGTTGTCGGCTTGCGTGTAACAGCTGCCTGCACTCTCCTCAGGAGTCGCATTCATGCGGGTGCCCATGTCGAGTTCGCGACCGTCCGTATCAGCCAGCGTCAAGTCGACGGCTGCGCCCGCACTGTGTGGTGCGATCTCAGGCGGGGAAACATAACGGCTGGCTGCCGAGCGAACCTGGTCAACGGACCATTCCGGGTGATCGGCCCGCAGCTGGGCTGCGTATTTGTCGAAGTAGAGACGTTGAAGGGATGGTGGGCGATACCCCTCGACGAACAGCAGACGCATTCCTTCGGGCAACAGCGCCTGTGCTTTGAGAAGTCGGTCAAGCACTCCTTCTCGCAGGTGAGCTAAGGCGCCAGCGGAGTCCTGCCACTTCCGCTCATCGACCCGCAGGGGGCTGTCTCGTCGCACATCCACGAGCCGTTCACCGCATTCCTGAACAGGCACGGCTGCGACCCTCGGGTCGGACATCAGGACGATTTCAGTCATGACGCGATCATCTTGCGGACCTGCGGAGCCGCAGCTGTTTCGAGCCACCTCGTGCCGCGAAGGGTCTGTCCCGCCCCGGTCAGAGGCGTGGAGCGGTGGCTCTCAGCTGTTGGTTGTCTTCATCGCAACTCTCATTCCCTCAGTCGAGTTGGCGCACCAATGGGTACCTCCGCCCATACCGTCTTGCCCACGGGGCGGCGAGGCGCCGACCCCCACCGCACGGCCAGGACGTCCACCAGGAGCAGGCCTCGACCGGACTCACCCTCGGGGTACGACGAGGGCGGAGCGGTGGGCGGCCGCTTCGCGGAAGCGGCGTCCGCGACCTCGATGCGCACCAGGCCCGCAGCCGCGTCGAGGGCGAGCAGGAGGCCGAAGTCGCGTCCGGGAACTCGGCCGTGCCGTACGGCGTTCGCGGCGAGTTCGCCGACGATGAGGGCGACCGTGCACGACGCGTCGGACGCCGGCGGATAGCCCCACTCCTCCATACGCCGGACGGCGAGACGCCGGGCGAGCTGCGCACCTCGCGGTGAGGAGACGAACTGCTCGTCGAGTAAGGGCAGTTCGGGGGCCGTGTCCGCCGCGAGGGGTGCGGTGCTCCGCTGGTGCTCATCTCCCGGGGTGTTCGTTCCTGTCAGCACGGTTCGTACGTCCTCCTCTGTGGAGCTGAGAAATCCGTGACGCACACGAGTCGTCACGTTCCGTGCCCAAGACTCGTCTGATCGCCCTACGCTCGACAGGTGACACAGCCTTACTTTTCAGTCCGTAAGGAACGGAAGTGACGCTTTGGCCAATGGAATTGACCCCAGTGCGTCGATGGCGGCGCTGTTCGGCGCGCGGGTGCGCAGGCTCCGCATGGCGGCCGGACTGACCCAGGCCGAGCTCGGTGACAAGACGCACGTGGTGAGCACGCGGATCACGCAGATCGAGCGGGCGTCCGGAGCGAAGCCGACGCTGGAGCTGGCGCGTGCGCTGGACGCGGCCCTCGGCGCGGACGACCTGCTGGTCGAGTTGTGGCCGTACGTGTACCGGGAGGCGTTTCCGGACTGGTCGCGGAGGTTCATGGAGTACGCGGAGCGGGCGGTGGCCATCCGCGAGTACGCGGCTCATGTGGTGCCCGGCTTGTTGCAGACGGAGGACTACGCGCGGGCGGTGCTGAGCGTCGGTCGAACCCTCGGCAGCGAGGAGCAGTTGGAAGAGCGGGTCGCCCTTCGCATGGGACGACAGGAGCGTCTCGGCACGCCCGATCGTCCCGAGCTGTGGGTGGTCCTCGACGAGGCGGTGCTCAGGCGTCCCGTCGGCGGCCAGGTGGTGACGCGTGAGCAGTTGGCGCGGCTGCTCAGGACCGCGGCGGAACCTCACGTCACCGTGCAGGTACTGCCGTTCGACCAGGGCGAGCACGATGTCATGGGTGGCTCGCTCACGGTGCTCACCATGCCGGACGGCTCGGAGATCGCCTACACGGAAGGCGCTCACTACGGCCAACTCATCGAGGATCCGGACGAGGTCAGGAGCTTCGCACTGACCTACGATCGGCTGCGGGCGGCAGCTCTGCCCCCGCTCATGTCGCTCGACATGATCCGATCCGTGATGGAGGACAACCACCGTGGAGCGAAGGTCCCGTCCCGATCTGAACGGCGCCGCCTGGCGCAAGAGCAGCTACAGCAATCAGGAAGGCGGCAACTGCGTGGAGGTGGCCGACGGGTTCCGGGCCGTCGTCCCCGTCCGTGACAGCAAGGTCCCGCACGGTCCGGCGCTGTGCTTCGAAGCCGCCTCCTGGGCCGCATTCATAGGCGAGTTGAAGGCCGGGCACCACCGTCCCTGAGGCAGCCGGGCCCCGGCCGCCGTCCGCCTTCCGGGCTCACCGGGCCCTTGTCCGCGAGGGTCCGGCGGGCCACTGACCTCCTCAAAGAACCGGGGGAAAGAACTACCCGCCCACCCACCCTCCCTGCCGCCAAGAGCCCACGTCACCCGTCCGAGTGACCGGCTTGCAGGCGCGGGATACGGACGGTTACGTTCGCCGCGACAACCGCACACAGACGACGGCCCCCGGCCGGGACGGCAATCCCGATCGAGGGCCTGACCGATCAGGAAGCTCCAACCTTCCCAATGGCTGACCCGCAGTCTAACGCGCCCCTGCGCGCCGCCGCCGGAGCACCGACCTCCGGCGTGATCCACGTACGCACCCGCCTCACGGCCGACTTCACCGTGATCTCCAACGCCCTCGCCCAGCGGCGCGGCAGCGCGGTCACGGTCGGCGTCGCGGCGTACATCTCCTCCCTGCCCGACGGCTCCTCCGTGAGCATCGCCGCCCTGTGCGAGCACTTCAGCGAGGGCGAGATCCTCATCTCGCGGGCGCTCAGGGAACTCGAAGCCGCCGGATACCTGGAGCGCCGCCGCGAGCGACTGTCCACCGGGCAGATCCGCACCCGGACGTACTTCTACGACATCCCCGGCGGCGATCCGGATCCGGACGGGCCGCCCGCGCCGCCGAAGCCGCGTCGGCCCCGAAAACAGCCCGCCGCTGCGGCGACCGCGACCGCGCAGGAAACGGCGCACGCGCCCGCACAGGCCGAGGCACCGGTCCCGCTCACCGATGCCGACCCACAGGCCGTCGCTGTACTGACCGCCCTGCGCCGGGTCGATCCACGCCTGATCCTCTCCGAACAGGAGGCCGCACGACTCGCACCGGCCGTCTCCCAATGGCTCGCGGCCGGCGTCGAGGCACCCCAGATCACCGAGTTCCTCACCGCAAGGCTCCCCGACCGATTCCGCGCTCGCCCGGCAGGCATCCTCGCCTTCCGCCTGCGCGAGACGCCCCTGCCCACCCCACCCCCGCCGGCGCGCACGGACCGCCCGGCTGTCCTGCCCTTCCGGACCTGCGACGGCTGCGACCGGGCATTCCGCGCGCCGGAACCCGGACGCTGCCGGGACTGCCGATCCGGGAATCATCTCCGTGCGGCCGGCTGAGGCCCGCCTGCTCGGTCGAATCCCCGTCCACTTCTTGATCACATCGTCGGGCGCCGCCCTCAGGTGACCCGGGCCCGCTTCAGGCGGCGGACCTGGACTCGACCGTGCGTCGCCGGAGCGCCGGCGTGGTGAGCGACGGCGGGGTCCAGACGCCGTCCGGGGGGTAGACGTCGGTTCCGGGCGGCACGATTTCGTCGATCCGGTCGAGGGCGGCGTCGTCCAGCAGCACGGACGTGCCCTTGAGTGTGCTCCGCAGTTGCTCCATCGTGCGCGGGCCGATGATCACCGACGTGACGGCCGGATGCGCGAGCGGGAAGGCGATGGCCAACTCCGGCAGCGAGCAGCCCACTTCCTCGGCCACGGCAACGAGCTGCTCGACCACCTCCAGCTTCGCGGCAGTGAGCGGCGCCGACGGATCGAAGCGGGCCGGGTGCAGGGTGGGACGTCCTCTGCTCAGATCGAGAGCCCGGCCCTTGCGGTAGCGGCCGGTCAGGAATCCCGAGGCCAGGGGGCTCCAGGTAAGCACCCCCATGTCGAGGCGCTGCGCCACCGGCAGCACATGCTTCTCGACTCCTCGGGCCAGCAGCGAGTAGGGCGGCTGCTCGGTGCGGAAGCGGTGGAGCCCACGGCGGTCGGCCACGTGGTACGCCTCGACGATCTCGTCCGCGGGGAACGTGGAGCAGCCGAAGGCTCTGATCTTGCCCTGGTGCACAAGATCGGTCAGGGCGGAGAGCGTCTCCTCGATGTCGGTCGTGTGGTCCGGCCGGTGCACCTGGTACAGGTCGATCCAGTCCGTTCCCAGGCGCCGCAGGCTGTCCTCCACCTCCCGGACGATCCAACGCCGCGAGTTGCCGCCCCGGTTGGGACCGTCCCCCATGGGGAAGTGGACCTTGGTCGCAAGGACCACGTCGTCGCGGCGGTCCTTCAGGGCCTTGCCGACGACGGTCTCCGACTCTCCGGCCGAGTACATGTCGGCGGTGTCGATGAAGTTGATCCCCTCGTCGAGCGCGGCGTGGATGATCCGGACGCAGTCGTCGTGGTCGGCATTGCCGACGGAGCCGAACATCATGGTGCCGAGGCAGTAGGCGCTGACCTCGATGCCGGTTCCGCCCAGAATGCGGTAGCGCATGCAACTCTCCTTGAACGTCGACCTGTTGGGAATGCCGCGACCCTACGAGTTGGAGTCGGCTCCAGGGCAAGCGTGGATTGTCGAGGACGGCGCCCCACGGGTGCGTCCGCGCGCCGCTGGCTAATCTTCATGCGTGACGACCGAGTTGGCCCTGCTGTCCCAAGTCGCCCATCGCGGGCGGGAGATCACCGCGCCGCGACTGCGCGGGTTGTTGGCGTTGCTTGCGGAGGATCTGCGTGCCGGGTGCAGCACGGGCCGACTGGTGGAGGGGCTGTGGCCGGACGAGCAGCCGGAGCGGCCGGGCAAGGCGGTGCAGGTGCTGGTGTCGCGGCTCAGGTCGCAGTTGGGTGCCGATCTGGTCGTGAGCACACCGACGGGGTACCGGCTGGCGCTGGCGGAGACGCAGGTCGACAGCTCCGCGCTCCTGCTGTACGACGCGACGGGCGCCGAGCGTGCGAGGGCCGGGGATCATGAGGGCTCCCTCGCGCAGGCCGAGGCCGGGTTGGCGTTGTGGGACGGGAGCGTGGGTGCCGGGGCGGGTGAGGACCTGCACGATCCGGTGGTGGCGCTGCGTGCCGATCGGGTGCGGGTGTTCCGTTCGCTGGTTCGCTGCCGGGCGCTCGCCCTCGCCCGGCTGGGGCGGCGGGAGGAGGCCGCGGCGCCGCTGGCCGAGCTGGCCCGGGAACTGCCGCGGGACGAGGAGGTGTTGGCGGAGCTGCTGCGCTGTGAGGCGGCCACCGCGGGCCGGGCCGCCGCGCTGACCCGGTACGACGCCTATCGCCGCGGGCTGCGCGATGAGTTGGGTACCGATCCGGGGCCCGGACTCCGGTCCGTGTACCAGGAGCTGCTCCGCGCCGATGCGCCTGCGGTCCGCCACGGGGTGCCGCACGAGCCGAACCCTCTGCTGGGGCGGGACGCCGACATCGCTGCCGTGGCCGCGCTGCTGCGCGACGCCCGGGTGGTCACCGTCGTCGGTCCCGGCGGGCTGGGCAAGACCCGCCTCTCTCACGCGGTGAGCCGGGCGGCCGAGCAACCTGTGGTCCACTTCGTCACCCTGGCCGGTGTCACCGCCGACGACGACGTGGCCGGCGAGGTGGCCTCGGCCGTCGGCGGCGGGGAAGGCTGGCAGTTCGCCGGCGGCGGGGATGCGGTGAGCGGCATCGTCGCCGCACTGGGTGCCGGGCCCGCGCTGCTGGTTCTGGACAACTGCGAGCACGTGGTCCGTGGTGCGGCCGGTCTCGTCCAGGCGCTGGTGTCGCGGTCGAAGGAGCTGCGGGTACTGGCCACCAGCCGGGCCCCGCTGGGGCTGGCCTCGGAGTCCGTGTACGCCCTGCCGGAGCTTGCCCTGGCGACCTCGGTCGAGCTCTTCGAGCAGCGGGCGCGAGCCGCCCGGCCCGGCGTGGAACTGCCCGCCGACCGGGTGGCCGAGATCTGCCGTCACCTGGACGGGCTGCCGCTCGCCGTGGAGCTGGCCGCGGCCCGCGTGCGGGTGCTGTCCGTGGCCGACATCTCGCGTCGGCTCCGGGACCGTTTCGCGCTGCTGCGTGGCGGCGCGCGCGACGCGCCCGAGCGGCATCGCACGCTTCAGGCCGTGGTCGAGTGGAGCTGGAATCTGCTGGAGCCCGACGGCAGGGCGGCACTGCGGGCGCTGTCGGTGTTCCCCGGCGGTTTCACCGAGGATGCGGCCGAGTACGTGCTCGACGGGACGGGGGACGCCCTCGATCTGCTGGAGCAGCTGGCCGGGCAGTCCCTCGTCAAGGTCGGCGACAGCCCCTCCGGGGTGCGCTTCCACATGCTGGAGACGCTGCGGGAGTTCAGCGCCGCCCGGCGGGCGGAGACGGGCGAGGACGAGGCGGTGACCGGCCGGTTCCTGTGCTGGGCCCGGGAATTCGGCCGCGCCCACCACGATGTGCTGTTCGGCGACGCGCCGTTGGCCTCCTGGAACCGCGTCCGGGCCGAGCAGGACAACCTCGTCCTGGCGCTGCGCCACGCGCTGGCCCGTACGGACGGTCCCACCACCGCCGCCGTCACCGCCGTGCTGTCGTCGTTGTGGGCCACCGGCAGCAACTACGCCCGGCTCGCGGGCCTCGCCGCCGAGACCGGCGGGCCGCTGTCGCATTTCCTTCCCGGCCCCGAGAACCCCGAGGACGTGGAGCCGGCCCGCAGCGCGGCGGCGGTGTGCGCCGCCAGCCTCTTCATGGGCCTCGGCCCGCACGCCGTACGCCAGCTCGTGACGCTGCGCCGGCTGCCGCCCGCCCGGCCGGACACCCTGGTGCGGGCGATGGCCGTCGTGCTGTGTGCCGTCCCGGACATGCGCCCGCCGGAGTACACGCGGCTGCAGGAACTCTGCGACGCCGACGAGCCCTTGCTGGCGGGGATCGCGTCCGGCGTCGCCAGCTACGTATGGGAATCCGAGCACCGGCCGGAGCGCGCGCTGGAGTGCGCCCGGCGGATGCTCGACGCGCTGGCGCCGGTCGCGAATCCGGCCATGCAGCTGCTCGGTCACGGACGGATCAGCGAGTTGTGCCTGCAGTCCGAGCGGGGCGCGGAGGCGTACGACCATCTGCGGGCCGCGCTGGACGCGCTCGGCGGGTTCGGCGACTGGCTGGACTCGGGTGGCATCCGCTGGGGGCTGGTCCTCGCCTGTCTGCACCGCGGGGAGGTCGACGAGGCGGAGTACTGGCTGCGGCTGCCCGCATCGGCCCCGCAGCCCGAGGACGCCCAGATCTACACCTCCGATCTGCCGGCCCGGGCGGAGATCGCGCTGGCCCGGGGGCTGACGGAGGTCGGGCTCGGGCTGTGGCGCCAGGCTGTGGAGCGGATGCGGGAGGCCAGCCTGCTCTCCGCCGACGATCCGTTCGTGGACACGTGGTTGCTGCGGATGCAGTCGGCCGCGGTGGCGGCGCACGCCCAGCACGGCCGCCTGGAGCCGGTGACCGAGCTGGCCGAGCGACTGCGGGAACGGCTGCTGGAGATGCTGACCGACTCTTCGGACTCCTCCCATGACAGGGCTCCGGTGGAACTGCCGGTGTACGGCACGGTCCTGCTCGCCCTCGGCTTCGTCGGGCTCGCCCGGGGCGACGCGTCGGCGGTGCGGCTGGTGGCGCTGGCGGACCGGATGCCGGTGGTGCGGGACTTCCCCACCTTCTCCGCGGCCCGGTCCCGGCAGGCGGCCGAGAAGGCCGACAGGGCGGCGTACACCGACGCGGGGTCGGAGTACGCCGCCCTGGGGCGGGAGGAGCTGAGGGCCGAGGCCCTGCGGGAGCTCACCGCTGGGGTTCGCGGTTGAACTGGGCCTTGGACCACCAGTAGCCCAGCAGGGTCAGGCCCACGCACCAGGCGAGGGTGAGGACGGCGTTCCTGGTGCCGATCTCCGTGCCCATGAGGAGGCCGCGCAGGGTCTCGATGGCGGGTGAGAAGGGCTGGTACTCGGCGAACCAGCGGAACCAGCCCGGCATGGCGTCCACCGGCACGAACGCGCTGCCCAGGAGCGGCAGGATCATCAGGGGCTGGGCGAGGTTGCTGGCCCCCTCGGCGTTGGGGGACGCCAGGCCCATGCCGACCGCGAGCCAGATCAGCGCCACGCTGACCAGCACCAGCAGCCCCGCCGCCGCGAGCCACTCCAGCGGCGACGCGTCGGGCCGGAAACCGATGGCCAGCCCGACGCCGAGGACCACGGCCAGGGCCATCAGCGACTGGATCACGCTGCCGGCCACATGGCCGATCAGCACGGAGGCGCGGGAGACGGCCATGGTGCGGAACCGGGCGATGATGCCCTCGGTCATGTCACTGGCCACGGACACCGCGGTGCCGATCGCGATCCCGCCGATGGTCATGAGCAGGATGCCGGGGACGATGTAGGCGATGTACTGGGAGCGGTCCGCCGTACCGCCGTTCATGCCGGCGCTCATCACGTCGCCGAAGACGTACACGAAGAGCAGCAGCAGGATGACCGGGGAGAGGAGCAGGTTGAGGGTGAGGGAGGGATAGCGGCGGGCGTGCAGGAGGTTGCGCCGCAGCATGGTGAGGTTGTCGCGGAGTGCGTAGGCGGGGGTGCTCATCGAACGGTCTCCTTCTCGGCGGAATCGGTGGTCTGTGCGGGAACGGGGCTGCCGGTCAGGGCGAAGAACACGTCGTCGAGGTCCGGGGTGTGCACGGACAGTTCGTCGGCCTCGACGCCGGCTGCGTCGAGCCAGTCGAGGATGGCGCGCAGCTCGCGCTGGCTTCCGTCGCTGGGGATCTGCAGGGTGAGCGCCTCGTCGTGGCGGGTGGTCTCGCGCAGGGCGGTCGCCGCCTGCTCGTACGCCACCGGGTCGGAGAAGCGCAGTCGTACGTGGCCGCCGGGGACGAGCCGCTTGAGTTCCTCGGCACTGCCCTGGGCGACGAGCTTGCCGCCGTTGAGCACCGCGATGCGGTCGGCGAGCTGGTCGGCCTCCTCCAGGTACTGGGTGGTGAGGAAGACGGTGGTGCCGCCGGAGACCAGCTCGCGGATGATCGTCCACATGTTGTGGCGGCTGCGCGGGTCGAGGCCGGTGGTCGGCTCGTCGAGGAAGATGATCCGCGGGTTGCCGACCAGGGTCATGGCGATGTCGAGGCGGCGCTTCATGCCGCCGGAGTAGGTGGAGGCGGGCTTCTTCGCGGCCTCGGTGAGGTCGAAGCGCTCCAGCAGCTCGGCGGTCACCCGCCGTCCCTCGCTGCGGGTGAGGTGGTGCAGGTCGGCCATGAGGAGCATGTTCTCCTCGCCGGTGATCAGCCCGTCCACGGCGGAGAACTGCCCGGTGACACCGATGGCGGCCCGTACCGCCTGGGCCTCTGCGGTGAGATCGTGCCCGGCGATCCGCGCCTGCCCGCCGTCGGCGGAGATCAGCGTGGACAGGATGTTGACCGCCGTGGTCTTGCCCGCACCGTTCGGCCCCAGGAGAGAGAAGATCGTGCCCGCGGGCACCTGGATGTCGATGCCGTCGAGGACGGTCTTGTCCCCGTAGGACTTGCGCAACCCTGTGGCTGCGATCGCGAGTTCCTGATGCGTCGTCGTCATGCCGCAGAGCTTGCGGCCGGGGCGGTTCAGAACGCTTTCAAGCCGGTTTCAGCGCCCCGGAGAAGGCTTCAGAGCGTTGAAACTTGCAGGTCAGGGCATATGCCGAGGTAGGCATCGGGTCCGTCCCCGATGGCGCCCCGCCGTGGTGCGGGCCCGGCTCAGCGGTTGCCGTGGTCGTGGGCGTAGGAGGCCAGGATCTGCTGCCGGGTGCCTGCGGTGTGCAGGAAGCGTTCGTCCAGTACGGCGGCGAGGTCGTCGAGTGAGGTGGCGAGCACGGCCCCGGCGTTTCGCGCGCCCGGGTGCCCGGTCAGCCGTGCCTGCTCGGCGAGTTCGGCGGCGTAGCCGAGGTTGAGGGCCAGCGAGATGTCACCGGGGCCATCGTGGAAGTAGTACGACTCGGGGTACTGGAGGAAGTCCACACAGGCGCGTGCGATGTCGGCGGCGAGTCCGTCGAGGAGGGCGGCCCCCGCATCGGAGGCCAGGTTTCCGGCCGGCGGGCCGGCCCGGCGCAACTGGGAGACGCGCAGTGCGAGGGCCCGTCGCCGCGCGAGGGCGGGATAGATGCCGAGGATCCAGGAGACGGTGGCGCTCAGCAGCGCGAAGCCGACCAGCGCCTCCAGGGGCGCGACGATGCGCAGCCAGTCGGCGGAGGGTGCGATGTCGCCCAGGCCGAGCGTGGCGACGGTCACCAGGGAGAGGTACAGGGCGTCCACCGGCCCGGAGTGCTCGGACGGTTTCAGCGCGCCGGAGAAGGCGAACGCCCCCGGCATGTGCGGCCAGTACACCAGCGCCCAGCCCACGGCCACGGTGCAGGCCCATGTGGCCACCACGGTCACCATGCCGAGCGGCCCGGCCAGGCCCGCGGCCTGCCGAGCCTTGCGGCCCCGGGTGGACAGCCGCCACAGCAGACTCATGACGAACCTGCTCAGGCCACCGTGGCGGGTGGGATGCCACAGGGTGTGGAACACGTCCCGCAGGATGATCAGCACCACCGCCGCGCCGATCAGCGTGACCAGCCATTCCATGCGACCTCCCCGGTTCACCCGCCTCGGGTCCAGCATGCGGCGGCCCTCGCCGACCCGCAGCGAACCGGCCGGGTTCCTGGAGCCGAGCGAGCGGTACCGGCCGGTCCGCTCTGGTGGACCGGCCGCGGACGTGGTGTGCTGGGAATTGACGGGAAGGACCCGATTCGAGACGCGGGGAAGCGGTCCCGAGCCGCGCACCGCGCAATCCGGATCCGCGAGAAGCGGATAGAGCCCTTCCCGTCCTTCATGTCCGGCGGGTCAGCTGTTCCAGCTCTCGTCGTACGGATCGGCGGGCTCCGGGACCGGCCTTGCGGTCGTGACGTCGAGGAAGGGGATCGGGCCGCCGTTGACCGGGTCCTTCGTCCGGCGGGCGGTGTACGTGCCGGTGACCTCCAGCCAGGCGTCCGGCTGCAGGACCGGGGGTATGCGCCCGGTCAGGCCGATCTTGACCGGGAGGCCGTCGGCGGCGCAGCAGTTGAGGGCGATACGGACCAGGTACGGCGTGCCGGCCCGGTCCAGCGCGACGAAACCGGTGATCTTCACCCTGCGGTCGCGCAGCGAACGTCCGTCGTCGTACACCGCGCGGGCCGCGTAGTCGGCGACACCCAGGCGGACCGGATCCCCGGCGGGCAGCGGCGCGTAGGCCGGAGGCTGCTGCAGGGCCGTTCCCGTGCGCATGGCGCTGTACGAGCCCAGGGCCGGCGGCGCGATGAGGATGAGGGCGAGGACCGGCAGCAACAGGAGCCAGGAGACGCGGGGTTCGTGGTGCCGCGGTGCCGGGTTCCGCCGCTCGTACCACACCGTCGCCACCGCCGCCGCGACCAGTACGGCACCGGCGGCCAGCAGCAGCGGCCGCAGCCCCGCCTTGACGTACCGCAGGGACAGGTCGGTGGCACCCGCGTGCAGCAGGGAGGCGCCCAGCAGGAACAGCACCGCCGCCTGCGCCTGCCGGTTCACAGCAGCACCACCCCGGTCAGCGCGGCCACGGCCACGGCGACGGCGAAGGTCGCCGGGGCGAAGCGCAGGGCGAAGCCGCGGCCGAAGGTGCCTGCCTGCATCGCGAACAGCTTCAGGTCCACCATCGGCCCGACCACCAGGAACGCCAGCCGGGCCGTCGGCGAGAACTGGGTCAGCGACGCGGCCACGAACGCGTCCGCCTCCGAACAGATCGACAGCAGTACGGCGAGCACGGCCAGGGCGAGCACCGCCACCACCGGGTGGTCGGCCGCCGCGCGCAGCCACTGCTCGGGAACGACCGCCTTGAGGGTCGCCGCCGCCATCGCGCCGATCACCAGAAAGCCGCCGGCGTGCATCACGTCGTGCCGCACCGAGCCCCAGAAGGCCGCTCCCCGGCCCTGACCCTCGTACGACGGACGGGCCGGCGGACGCAGCCAGTCGGTGCGGCCGAGCCGCTGCCACAGCCAGCCCATCGCGCACGCCACGACCAGGCTCGCGACGAAACGGGCCAGCACCATCTCCGGTTCGCCGGGGAAGGCGACCGCCGTCGCCGTCAGCACGATCGGGTTGATCGCGGGCGCGGAGAGCAGGAACGCCAGTGCGGCGGCCGGGGTGACACCGCGCCGCATCAGCGCGCCGGCCACCGGCACCGACGCGCACTCGCAACCGGGGACGACCGCGCCCGCCAGCCCCGCGACCGGTACGGCCGCGGCGGGCCGGGCGGGCAGCGCACGGGCGAAGAGCGACGGCGGCACGAACACGGCGACGGCCGCCGACAGCAGCACGCCGAGCACCAGGAACGGCAGGGCCTGCACGACCACCGCGACGAACACCGTCGTCCAGCTCTGCATCACCGGCGCGGACAGGGCGCGGCGGATCGGCGCCTGGGCGAGGAGCAGCAGGAGCAGGGTCACGGTGAGGACCAGGGGGGAGCTGAGGTGCCAGCCCTCCGGGTCCGGCGGACCCGCCCGTTCATCGGGCCGCGGGGCTGCTTCGGTGACGGTGTCGGCCACGGGTCGGGGTCCCTCCGTTGTGCCGGGTGCGCAGTGCCAGGTGCGAGGCCTCCCCTTCAGTACGGCGGGCGAGGAACGGATGTTCAGTCGGCTGCTGGAACCATCCGTCCCGGTGGGGCAGTCTTTCCCCTCGTGGGGAGCGTTCCGAATCAGGGTCAGCCGGATGGCGCGACCGCGCACATGGTGGTGTGCGGTGACGACGGGCTCGCGCACCGGCTCGCGGCCGAACTACGGGGGGTGTACGAGGAGCAGGTGACGCTCGTCGTACCACCCGCCGGGCGCCGGGTGCGCCAGCCGGTCGTCGGACGGGCCCGGGCCGCGTCGGCGGCGCTGCTCGACCGGATGGTGAACGCCGCCAACCGGGCCGCCGGGAACGGCAACGGCACCTCCGGTGGCGAGGGCGGCGGGAACGAGCGGCTGGTGGAGGCCGCCGAGCCGACCGAGAGCGTGCTCGCCGATGCGGGCGTGGAGCGGGCGACCGCGCTGGCGCTCGTGTACGACGACGACGAGACCAACATCCGCGCCGCCCTCACCGCCCGCCGCCTCAACCCCCGGCTGCGCCTCGTTCTGCGGCTCTACAACCGGCGGTTGGGGCAGCACATCGAGGAACTCCTCGACCAGGCCGCCGCGTTGGCGGTCGGTGGTTCGGCCGCCTCCGTAGACGCCTCCACGACCGTGCTGTCCGACGCCGACACGGCCGCACCGGCGCTTGCGGCGACCGCGCTCGCCGGGACCAGCAAGGTCGTACAGACCGACGGGCTGCTGCTGCGGGCCGTGGAGCGGACACCTCCGGCGCCGGGTCAGGTGGCCGATCCCGGGCTGTGCACGCTGGCGCTGCTGTCGACGACGAGCAGTGACCCGGCCGGTGCGGACGGGTCGGAGGGCAGCGGGGAGCGCGGGCCGCGGCTGCTGCCGGACGAGGCGGAGGTGGCCGCGGCGACCGGGCGCGGCACGGTCGTGCTGGAGCATGTGTCGTACTCCGGGTCATCGCAGTCCTCGGGGCGCGGGGTCGGTGTCGTACCGCCGTTCGCCTCGCTGTTCTCCCGGCGGCTGCGCTGGTCGCTCGCGGGCCTGGTGGGTGCCGTGCTCGCGCTGGCGATCGCGCTGACGATCGTCACCGGGGACCATCCGCTGCGCGCGACGTATCTGACGCTGCTCGACATCCTCGGCATCGACGAGCCGGCCACCGGCGCGAGCACCGGACGGCAGATCCTCCAACTGCTGTCCGCCGTCGTCGGACTGCTGCTGCTGCCGGTGCTGCTGGCGGCCGTACTGGAGGCGCTCGGCACGTTCCGGAGCGCGTCCACGCTGCGCAGGCCGCCGCGCGGACTCGCCGGGCACGTCGTGCTGCTCGGGCTCGGCAAGATCGGCACCCGCGTGCTGACCCGGCTGCGGGAACTGCACATCCCGGTGGTGTGCGTCGAGGCCGACCCCGAGGCGCGCGGCATGGCGACGGCCCGGCGGTTACGGGTGCCGGTGGTGCTCGGGGACGTCACGCAGGAGGGCGTCCTGGAGGCCGCCAAGGTTCACCGGGCGCATGCGCTGCTCGCGCTGACCAGCGTGGACACGACGAACCTGGAAGCCGCGCTGTACGCCCGGTCCGTGCGGCCCGATCTGCGGGTCGTGCTCCGCCTGTACGACGACGACTTCGCGGCCGCCGTATACCGCACCCTGCGGGCCGCGCACCCGCGTGCGCTCACCCGCAGCCGCAGTGTCACCCATCTCGCGGCGCCCTCCTTCGCCGGGGCCATGATGGGCCGTCAGGTGCTGGGGGCCATCCCGGTCGAGCGGCGGGTGCTGCTCTTCGCGGCCGTGGACGTGCGCGGGATCCGGCAGTTGGAGGGGAAGACGGTGGCCGACGCCTTCCAGGCCGGGTCGTGGCGGGTGCTGGCCCTGGACGCCGCGGCTCCGGAGGAACGCCGGCCGGACCTTGCGGCGGGCCCGTCCTCCACCGGCCCCGGCGACACCCCGCCCACCTCGGACCTCGTGTGGGACCTCCCGCCGACGTATGTCCTGCGGGCCGACGACCGGGTGGTACTGGCGGCGACCCGGCGGGGGTTGGCGGACCTGCTGGGGAGGCGGCCGCGGGCACGGGCGGCGAGGTGACGGGCGACGGCGGGATGGCGGTCGTACGGTCGCGCCCGACCCCGCCATCCGTCTCCTGCCGTAACGGCGACGCGGCCGTCAGGCGCCCGCGCCGCCCAGGTGTCTCTCCGCGAAGTCCAGTTCCAGCTTCACCTGCTTGATCCGCTCGTCGACGACCAGTGAGCCGTGTCCCGCGTCGTACCGGTAGACCTCGTGGATCGCGCCGCGCGCCTGAAGGCGCTTGACGTAGTTCTCGATCTGGCGGATGGGGCAGCGCGGGTCGTTCACACCGGCCGAGATGTACACCGGGGCCTTGACCTGGTCGACGTAGGTGAGGGGGGACGACGCCTCGAAACGCTCGGGGACCTCCTCCGGGGTGCCGCCCAGGAGGGTGCGGTCCATGGCCTTCAGGGCCTCCATCTCGTCGTGGTACGCGGTGACGTAGTCGGCCACCGGGACCACCGCGATGCCCAGCGTCCACGCGTCCGGCTGGGTGCCGAGGCCGAGGAGCGTGAGGTAGCCGCCCCAGGAACCGCCGGTCAGGATCAGCCGGTCGGGATCGGCAAGGCCCGAGGTGATCGCCCACTCCCGGACCGCCGCGATGTCCTCCAGCTCGATCAGGCCGACCCGGTGCTTCAGCGCGTCCGTCCAGGCGCGGCCGTAGCCGGTGGAGCCGCGGTAGTTGACCCGCACGACCGCATACCCGTGATCCACCCAGGCAGCCGGGCCCGCGGCGAAGGAGTCGCTGTCGTGCCAGGTCGGACCGCCGTGGATGTCGAACACCGTGGGGAGCGGGCCGGACGCACCGGCCGGCTTCTGGACCAGGGCGTGGATACGGCCGCCGGGGCCCTCCACCCACACGTCCTCCACCGGCACCGAACCCGGGGACTTCATGCCGGGCGGGTCGAGGACCACCCGGCCCGCCGTCGAGCGCACCGACGACGGCTCGGCCGCCGACGACCACAGGTACTCCACGCTGCCGTCCGGTCGGGCGGTCGCGCCGGAGACCGTGCCGGGCGGGGTCGGGACCTTCACCAGCTCGCGCGTGCCGAAGTCGTAGCGGAACAGCTCGCCGCGGGCCTCGTGGCTGTGCCCGATCAGCAGACCGGAGCCGTCCGGGTACCACTCGGCGCTGACGTCACCGGGCAGGTCCAGCGCCAGGTCCGTCTCCTCGCCCGTCGCCACGTCCCACACCAGCGGCTCCCAGCGGCCGCGCCTCTGGTGGCCGATGAGCAGGCGCGTGTCACCGTCGACCGGCGCGAAGCCGAGGACCTCCAGGCCCAGCTCGACGGAGCCGCCCTTGGTGTCGTCGAGCTCGGCGACCGGCGTGCCGTCGGGGCGCAGCACGCGCAGCGCCGAGTGCATCGCGTCCCCGTGCTCGGTGTGCTCCACGGCGATCAGCGAGCCGTCGTGGGAGAGGTCGCCGACGCCCGCCGACTCGCGGTGCCGGTAGATCTCCGCCGGCGCCTCGCCCAGGCGCGCGATGTGGATCGTCGTACCGTCCTCGTCGGTGGAGCGGCCCACCACCGCCGTACGCCCGTCACGGCCCAGGGCGAGGCCCGCCGGGTAGGACGGGTCCAGGCCCGGTACGGCGAGCTCGTCCTCGCCGCCGGTGAAGGGCTGGCGGCGCCACACGCCGAACTCGTCGCCGTCCTTGTCGTCGAACCACCAGATCCACGCGCCGTCCGGGGAGAGCACGCCGTCCGTAGTGCCGTTCGGCCGGTCCGTCACCTGGCGCTGCTCACCCGTCGAACGGTCCCAGGCGTACAGCTCGTACGTCCCCGTCGCGTTCGACACGAACAGGGAGCGGTCGGGTGCGTCCTCCGCCCAGTCGGGCAGCGACACCCGCGGCGCCCGGAAGCGCTTCTCCCAGTCCGGCATGTTCTCGCTCTGCTTGCGCTGATCCTGCGCGGCGGACCCGTTGCTCTCAGTCATGGCCCCATACTGCCTGGTCCGACGGACAATCCGCCGCCGAGGTCCTCAGCCTGTGGAAAACCTCCACCGATCCCCTTCCGGCCGGACCGGGGCCGAGTGTCAGTGGCGGGGTGCACACTCCTTCCCATGACTGCGATGACCGATCCGCGCAAGACCGTCGAGAGGTTCTGGGCCACCGCCGAGGCCCGGGACTGGGACGCATTCGCCGAGACCCTGGCCGAGGACGTCGTGTACACGCTGCCGCAGACGCGGGAGAAGATCAGCGGCCGGGACCGGTTCGTGCAGTTCTACAAGGAGTACCCCGGCGACTGGCACCTGCGGACCGAACGGCTCGTCGCCGAGCCGGATCACGTCGTCTCCTGGATCCACGCCACCGTGGGACCGGAGGAGATGTACGCCATCTCGTTCTTCACCTTCACCGGTGACGGGCGGATCGACTCCATAACCGACTTCTGGCCGGAGCCGTACGAGCCCCCGGCCGGCCGCGAGCACCTGACCGAGCGGTACTGACCCACAGCCACCCCGCGGCCGGGCGCTCCGTGGGAGCCCCGTACCGTTGGTGGTGTGTACCGGTTTCTGCTGACGCCCCGTTGGTGGGGGATCAACGTCTTCGTGCTGCTCGCCATCCCCTTCTGCATCTTCATGGGGTCCTGGCAGCTGAGCCGGTTCGAGGACCGGGTCGAGGACCACCGCAGCGCGGGTGAGCAGGCCGCGTCGGACAGGACCAAGGCGGCCCGGCCGCTCGCCGAGCTGCTGCCCGTGGACAAGGAGACCTCCGGCGACCGGACCACCGCGACCGGCACGTACGGCGAGCAGTTGCTCGTCCCGGACCGGGAACTGGACGGCAGGCGCGGCTACTACGTCCTGACCCTGCTGCGCACCGACGACGGCAAGGCTCTCCCGGTCGTCCGGGGCTGGCTGCCCGGCGCCGCCGACCCGGCCGAGGCCCCGGCCCCGCCGTCCGGCGAGGTCACGGTCACCGGGGCGCTCCAGGCGTCCGAGAACCCGGGCGAGAACGGCGTCAGTGCGCAGGGCGGGCTGCCGTCCGGGCAGACCGCGGCGATCAGCGCGGCGTCGCTGGTGAACCTGGTGCCGTACGACGTCCACGACGCGTGGGTCACGCTCGACAAGGGTGACTCCGGAATGCGGGCCGTGCCGGTGAGCGCGGCGCCGGACACCGGACTCGACCTCAAGGCCTTCCAGAACCTCGGCTACACCGGCGAGTGGTTCGTCTTCGCGGGCTTCGTCGTCTTCATGTGGTTCCGGCTGTTCCGTCGCGAGGTGGAGTTCGTGCGGGACGCGGAGATGGGGCTGCTGCCGGAGGACGAGCAGCGCGTCTCCAGCCCGTCCGGAGTCTGAGGACGACGAGGACGACGGACGACGAGGACCACGCCGGGGGCCGGCCTACGAAGTGGACAGCACCCCGGTCCGGTACACGGTCCCCGCACACGCGTCGGCCACCGTCACGGAAACCGTCGGCGCCCCCGCCTCCGCCGTGTAGGAGACGACGACGCTCCCGTCGGCCGTACCGTCCTCCGTGACCAGCTGGGTGGACGTGCCGGTGTCGCCGCCGGTGGAGCTGCCGTCGGTCGTGGTGCCGGGGTCGGTGGTGGGCGTCGGGTCGGGCGAAGGACCGCCCGTGCCGCTGCCGCTGTCACCGCCGGAGTCGATGGGGCAGGTCTCCGAAGGCACCCAGGCGAACTTCACCTCGTACGCGGAGCCCGGTTGCAGCACCAGCTGCGGGACCTCGAGGGACGGGTCCGGCAGGCCGGCCGCCGCGTCGCCGGACGTGTGGGCGACCACGGTGATCTTGGTGGGGTCCGCCGCGCCTTGGGCGAGGGGACTGACCGTGCCGGCGCCGCCGACCGTACAGCCCGCGGAGGAGACGTTCATGATGCGGAAGG